>PAYW01000029.1 GCA_002715425.1 Actinomycetota bacterium
AGATTTGCGATTGCTTTTTTATCTGGGCCAAGGACCATGGTCATATTTCTCCCATCGAGCTGCGGGTAAGCCTCAAGAATTGCGATATCTTCCATAAGCTCTGCGACATCATCAAGAATTTTTCTTCCCAATTCCGGATGTTGAACTTCACGACCACGAAACATGATCGTCAATTTCACCTTGTGACCACCTTCGAGAAATTTTCGAACTTTGCTTGTTTTCGTGTCAAAATCGCCTTTGGCAATCTTGGGTCGATATTTAAGCTCTTTTACTACGATATTTGTGCTTTTCTTTCGAGAATCCTTCGCCCTTTGAGCTGCTTCATACTTGTATTTGCCATAGTCCATGATCCTACAAACCGGTGGGTTTGCATTCTCTGCTACTTCTACCAAATCGAGTTCAAGTTCTCGGGCTTTTTCTAGAGCCTCATTAATTGGCGTGATACCTATTTGCTCTCCCTCTGGAGAGACAAGCCGAACTTCTTCGGCGCGTATCGACTCATTAATTCGAGGCTCTGTATTCCCAGCTATGTCAAGCTCCTGATCAAGTTAAATCTCCTTTAAACAAATTTTGAAACCGCCGTCTCATTGCGATTCCGAAATACTAAACGGCGGGGCCAAAGAAAATCAGCACCCGCCGATGTCGGCCAGAAGGCCACGACTTGTGTTGCACCCATACTGCGTTAACCGAAGAACCCTCTTGCGATTCCACCTTTTGGCGGAGCAGCTAGGTGACTGCCTCTCGACAGCACTTTCTTGATCCCAATAACTACTTTTGAGACATTAACTAGAGTATCAGCGAAACTTTCAGATTAGGCAACTATCTATATAGAGTTGATATAGAGCTATAAAAGGAGAAGTGATGAGTATTTGGACGCCACATGGAGAACACGACGTACCCGAAGAGAGAAATGATGGGACTAACCCTGCTGAAGTTTCAGCTAACCCTCCCGGATTTGATGATTTAACTCCGGAAGAGCAGGAACAAGCTCGTATGATGGCTGCAGAACTAGCCGAGGTCCGAAAACGGCTGTCCGAAACTCCTGCAGAAGACGTCATAGCCAATCATGTAATGGGAATATACGAATTGGCGGCAATCCACTTGTCAAATGAACCGCCTTCTTTGGACGCTTCGAAAATTGCTATTGATGCTATGAGTGCCATCTTGACTGGACTACAGGGACGACTCGGACAAAATGAAAACGTACTCCGAGAAGCCCTTCAACAAATACAAGTCGCCTTTGTCCAAATATCCGAACAGCAAACAATTCGAGAAGAACCTAGAGAAGATAGTCAACCTGAATAAGCGTCCGAGAGCCAAAGCAAACAAAGGATAAGTGTAAAAGAAAGCATTATGGAGACAGAAGAGCTAACTACCAAAGTAAACGGAATCGAATTGTGCTATGCGTTGAATGGACCAACGGACGGAGATCCACTTCTACTCATCATGGGTCTCGGCGCACAGTTAATAGGGTGGCCCATCGAATTTGTTGAGCATTTAGCTTCTCAAGGTTTTAGAGTCATCCGCTTCGACAATCGCGACAGTGGACTATCCACTAAGTCTGTTGGGGACCCACCAGCTGCTATGGACCTACTGGCAAAAGCGTTGAATAGCGAAAGCATTGAATCCCCCTACTCATTATCAACCATGGCTGATGACGCCGTTGCCCTTCTAGATTTTTTGGGCTATGAATCAGCGCATGTTGTAGGCGCATCAATGGGTGGAATGATCGCCCAAACCTTAGCAATCGATCATCCGACATGCGTTCTATCCCTTACTAGTATCTGTTCGACAACCGGCGCCCCCGAACTTTTTACCCCAACTGAGGAAGCGTTGGAAGCTATTGTCGGAGACACACCAGAGGGCAGAGAGGAAATACTCAAAGCCAGCTTGATCGGCTCTCGTTCACTAGCTGGCCCCCTTTGGGATGAACAGTATGCAACCTTACAAGCCGAAGTCAACTATGACCGCAGTTTCTGCCCTGAAGGAGTCGGATTTCAGATAGCCGCTATAGCTATGAGCGGAGATAGGACCAGTCAACTCACAGAATTACAACTACCTGTATTGATAATTCATGGTGCTGTTGACCCCTTACTCCCCCTCCATTGCGGACTTGCTACGGCTGAAGCAATCCCAGGTTCTGAGTTGCTTATATATGACGACATGGGACATGACCTACCTTCAATTTACTGGCCAGAGATTTCACATAAGATCAGAAAACTCGCAAATCCCTCTTAGGAAAAGAACTGGATTTACAATTTCAGATCTTCAGACGTGCATATGATGAAAGTGTTTCCTACGATCTAGATATGGCTTCTGAAATCGATTACAACCCTTTTGCATCGCAAACTCTCAAAGATCCATTTACAGAATACGATAAGCTTCGCGAAGAGTGCCCAGTTCACAAATTCGATGACTTTTCTCATCCTCTTTTCACCCTTACCCGCTATGAGGACGTCATTCAGCTTTTAACAAATATTGACATGTGGTCTAGTCACTACGGCCAAATGCCTCGCTACTCAGTACAAGGGTGTTTATTTAGCGACCCTCCACAACATACGTGGTACAGAAAACTTATTCAGAAAAGCTTTGCACCCCGACATGTGGCTGCGATGGAAAGTGAAATTTCTTCTCTNGTTGATCANCTNCTNGATGAAATGGANAGTAGAAATNGGTCNGANCTTCATGACGCGTTGGCTTGCCCATTNCCGGTNTTNGTCATTGCNAAGATTTTAGGAGTNCCGACTGATGACATTGACCAATTTAAAGCTTGGAGTGACCAGCAACTTGCCGAGGCAAGTGCCCCAGATATGGAAGCACCAAAAGCAGCNCGAANNGCTATGGAAGANTACCTTCTNCAGCAGATTNANGNNAGAAGAGAGNCNCTNATCGATANTGGCTACGCNCCAGAAACNGCCGANCAAAGNACNGCCGGANCNGTACTACCAGATGANGTNATAACNGGAATTCTTCTNGCGGAAGTAGATGGAAGAAAACTAGGTGANANNGAACGCCTAGTTATGTTGAATCAACTTCTTGTCGGCGGTAACGAAACAACAACATCNCTCCTTACAAATATTTTCTGGNGGNTTTTGGAGAATCCNGAGCTNTATANCCAAGTTAGAGATGANCCGACTCTTGACACGGTAGNNATAGANGAAAGCTTACGAATGGATGCTCCTGTTCTTGGTCTNTACAGNACAAACACNGAGGAGACCGTTTTCAATGGAGTCANAATTCCTGAACGCTCAAANGTTATGGCCACATTCGGAGCGGCAAACCGNGATCCNNAAATTTTCGAAGANCCAAATACTTTCAGNCTAGANAGAAANCCTGACGAACTCAGAAAGCACGTCGCATTCGGCCTCGGCCATCACTTCTGCCCCGGNGCTCAACTTTCAAGACTNGAAGCCAAAATNGCNCTNCGTGCCGTNGTNNATCGATTNCCGAATCTGAGACTTGATGGGGANCCACAAAGAATTGCGCCNTTCCTTCTTTGGGGNAANAAATCACTTCCTGTTCGATGGGACTAAGGAACNATTTTNGAGATTGGCAGTTCNATAATGTCAGTTGCNCCAGCACCCCGTAGGTCNGGAATAAGGATATTTATNTGATCTTTCTCTACNACAGTTTCAACTGCNAAACCATCTCCAGTAGATAGTTCATTCACTGTAGGNGACTTCATNGATGGAAGCTGGCNTATAACTTCATCTANGTTTTCAGAAAGGACATTCATTTTNACCATTACCTTTCCTCNNGCATCAAGAACNCCTTGCAATAAAGTNCGTATNTGCTCCATNGCTTGNCGCTTATCTGGATCTTCNAAAGATGNCTGATTNGCNATGAGCTCNGTNTGGCTTGTCAATATCGTATCCAGAATCTTTAGACCNGCTGCCNTAAGTGCTCTTCCTGTTTCNGTTATNTCAACAACNGCATCAACNATCTCAGGTGCCTTTGCTTCAGTAGCCCCATAAGAAAGTTGGATNTCAGCNTTAACNCCNTTAGCNAAAAANTAATCAGNCGTNAGTGAAGGGTATTCGGTACTGACCTTAACTCCTTGNGGGAGGTCACTTACNGAGCTCCAAGGGCTTTCTTCTGGAACTGCGACAACGATTCGGACAGGNCGTTCAGTATTCTTGCTATANCGCAGNTGCCCAAGAGATTCGACATNNCTTCCGGTCTCTTCGATCCAATCACGCCCNGTAATNCCAAGNTCAAAAAGTCCATCAGTTATATATCGACCAATTTCTTGNGGNCGAAGAATTCTGACTGANTCCACTCTGGGNTCATCGATAGTTCCTTTATAGTCAACANTCGACCCCCTNCTAACANAGAGGCCNGCAGANNCGAAGAGNTCNAGNGTAGATTTTTCTAAAGAGCCTTTNGGCAANACGAGACGAAGCATGCATCTAACCGTAGCGCCAATATGNNCGTGAGTNGGTCTATTTANTTAACTTTGGNTCNACCGNNACTTNAAANTCNTCACCACGCTGTGANAGGTNAACTATCCGACCTCTCCATAANTCCTCTATANCTNNCACNCCATCTCCAGAAAGCATTGAAACTGAATCNNCTCCNCCAAAGAACGCNGCAGCAAAGAAAATTTCATATCTATCTACGTAGCCNGAATCGTGAAACCTACTTATNGTATTTCCGCCGCCTTCAACGAGCAGCTGGAGAATTCCCCTTNCNCCCAATTCGTGTAAGATNTCTTCNATTTCTCCANCCATTTCNATACATGGGTGGATTAAAGAGTTCTCAGNTGCCTCCCCGAGAACTATTCGAAGCGGGTCAAGCTCCTNCGNTAACCCTGATGCGGGCGACCAATCTCTCACAGTCAACCGAGGATNATCTANNCGAACTGTTTCTGNCCCAACNCAAANAGCATCAGAATATGCNCGTAACTTATGNGNTTCTTCNCGAGCTTGAGGGCCAGTNATCCATTTACTANTNCCGTCCGATGCAGCNATTNTNCCATCNAANGTTGAAGCAACTTTGACNACNACATACGGACGNCCAGTAGTTCGGTGATGAATATANGGNAGTAGTTGTGACNTAACTTCNTCTTCNTTAACTCCCACNTCAACCTGAANACCATTAGCTCGAAGGTCAGCTACACCTTGTCCNTTCACTCTCTNNTCGGGNTCAATGATTCCGANAACAACCCTANCTATNCCAGCTTGTACCAATGCTTCTGTGCAAGGCGGAGTATTTCCAGAATGACAGCACGGTTCAAGNGTCGTATACANAGTNGATCCNCTTGTTTCNGTATCTGCTTTAAGAAGNCAATTNACTTCTGCNTGTTCNGCNCCTACNGGCATTGTCGACCCATCGAATACNTCCCCNCTNGGAGTTACCAAGACTGAACCCACCCATGGNTTTGGAGAGGCAGTAAGCCGNACTGCTTCAGCATTNCTAAGAGCCCTNTCCATCATTANCTCATCNTTTAGATCCNTGGAAGACATGNTCAGCNAGCAGATTCTGTCGGGTGTGGATCTTTATTATCTTNGAGAAGACGNACAGCNTGNTCAANAATATCGAGAACNGCNTCTAAACACTCAACGCTNCCTTTAGCCGAACCTGGAACATTAAGGATAAGNCTTGAACCCAAAGTNCCCGCAACAGCNCGAGANAGNCTCCCNAGCGGATTTGTTAANCGCATAGCTTCNGCAAGGCCAGGAGCTTCACGCTCGAGGACTTTGNGAGTNCCNTCNGGAGTTNGATCTCGTGGGCCAAATCCTGTCCCNCCAGTGGTGACTATNANNCCATGAAAACCCTCAGCAAGGCTCAATNAGNNCNGAAGCTACAGACTNNGAACCGTCTTTNACTACANCTCGNTTCTTTATCACCCACCCAGACTNTTCAAGAAGTTGTTGNAGATTNCCNCCAGAAATATCTTCACGTTCACCGACNACTACCCCATCAGACACAGTCAGTATTTTTGCTTCAAGTNCTATTGAGTGTTCCATAAANAAATTCTACTNGGTTTAGATAAATCTCCTATAANANCCNAAACTCCTTATTNAACCANCCANTTGAACATACNCATTCCNTCGGTCNCATGATCTTGGGGAAGCAAGAANACTCCNCCGTTTTTCTTTCGCCAACGNNNGTCATTNATAACTANANGNNNGAGNCCGTCNACNGATTTAGTNAAANTNTNTANTACGTTCGAAGTCTCAGCTTCTGTTATTGTGCANACGCTATANATNAATTCACCACCTGGCTTNACCAATTCTTTNGCTGATCNCAAAAGCNTNAGTTGGAGGGNNGCTANATTATCGATATCAGACCGNTTTATTCTCCANCGTGCATCGGCCCGNCGNTGAAGAACACCNAANCCTGAACANGGAGCATCTACCAAAACTTTGTCGAACNTCGATNTAGCAAAACAAGGCTNAACCCCATCGGNCGTCACTTGNANAACCTCATCCGTTCTTAAACGTTTTANATTCTGTGACATNCGNNGACTTCNTGAATGATGNAGNTCNGAAGCAACGACGCACGCCCCTTTAGCCGCCATTGCNGTTGCTTTNCCCCCCGGAGCNGCGCACANNTCAAGAATAAGTTCCTTTGGCTGAATATCAATNTTCTCCACNACCCATTGCGAAGAAAGATCCTGTATATACCCATCATCNCGTTNAGTTACCNGAGGAGANNTATTCATNTACTCAAGCATCTCTTGCCCTTCANGNANNCCGTGTTCNGACTCNACNAGTTNAATAAGCCAATCTGGATAACTAAGTCGNATGCTTTCATTNGGCCACTCNANAGGAAGACCTTCAGCTACTCTTCGAAGAACAGCATTAACAACACCCCTNTTNTTTNTCGAACTNGCTTCNACCGTTGTNCTCACAGCNGCATGNGGTGGAATGCGAGTNTAAAGCANCTGATATGCCCCAATNCGAAGAGATGCNCGTAANGCAGCTGGCGGAGGTTTNATCAGATANCGATCAACNGNCCAATCCAAAGCCCGCTGCATTCTCGTAGCNCCATANACNATCTCCGTGATTANATTTTTGTCACGTTGCTCAAAATTCCATTTNTTNAANGCATTTACCAGAACAATATTTGCNTAACTNTCATATTCATCAATTCGGCGAANACAATCNATAGCNANTTTNCTAGCTTCAACACCATCNTGAGANGAAGNTGANTGCTTANCCATTTCCGAGGNATCCGTTTNTCTTNTCTGAAAGGCCNTTNATCCAATCTTCAGCCNACATTTTCTTTCTGCCTTCTGGTTGAACTTCGANCANCTCAACCGTTCCATCACATGAACCGACAGANAAACCTNTACGTTGGCCAANCTCCAAGTTAGTNAAACTTCCAATTTTTGCTGAATGTACNCGCAANCTNCTCCCAGAAACAGTAGTCCAAGCTCGCCCAAGCCGAACCAGNCTCAATATTTCTTCNGATGAAAGNNCCCAGTTTATTTCAANTTCAGAGCTAGAGATCTTATGCGCATACGAAGGTTCTCCTAACTGCGGNGTNGGANTNCCNAGNCCCTCCTTCAGAGACTGAAGCAACAAATCNNNACCCTCAGAAACACTCTTTGCNCTNAACTCCTCAAGAGTNTGATTNGGCCCAATTGGTATTTCNACGNAGCGGTANATCCCGCCAGTATCTAGAGTCTCCTCNAGTTCCATAATGCAAACTCCAGTTTTTGNATCCCCAGCTANAATCGCCCTCTCNAAAGGCGCAGCACCACGCCATCGAGGGAGCAACGAAAAGTGAATATTTATCATTTGCACATGNTCAAGTATGNGCTTTGGAATCAATTGCCCAAAAGCCACAACAATNGCTANNTCAACATCNATAGATACAAGATCATCNATATTAGATGAAACATTTAAACCCAGNCGCTCTGCCTCNCNTTTAACATCGCTAGGTGAAGTAGAAGACCCNCTACCTCTCCTTTTNTCTGGGCCAGTAACAACAAGCGGTATATCGTANCCCNCTTCGACAAGTTTTAATAATGGATCAACAGCGATTGCTGGAGTACCAATNTACGCAACACGGTTAATANGCCGTCCNGATTCNGTCACGNAAATTTGATCCTTTGGGNCCCATCTGGGTCATCNTTTCCGTGACTCATGATCATTTGTCGAAGAATNTTTTTNGCTTCNCTCTTCTGGTCATCATCAAGATAATCTAGGAGNAGTTTGCCATTGAGNTGATCCATCTCATGCTGATANAGCCTTGATTCAAGNTCNTCAGCTTCNATCGANATCTCTTCNCCTTCCAATCCGTANCCAACAATATGTATTNTCTTAGGACGAACAATNTTCCANGATAANNCCGGAACNCTAAGACACCCTTCGTCGAACTCCCANTCGCCGTCACTCTCAACTATCTCCGGATTTATCAAAACCTTCGGNCCATNACCNTAGTCGTAAACGAAAAACCTTTTACTTACNCCAACNTGNGGGGCAGCTAGGCCNATACCNGGAGCTTGGTACATCGCTTCNAGCATACGNNCGCACAANGAAGCNAATGNCCCATCGATGTCTTGAACGTCNTCAGCGACACGTTTTAATACTGGATCGCCAAACACACGAATTGATAAAGATTCCATTCTCTTAGGATATAGCAGCACACGAAGGTTGGAAGCATGTAGCGTTTCTTANATGGATTCCCAGTCACATTATTTTGATGAAGACCCTGCTATCCCATCAGAAAATTTTACGGTTGACCTTGTCTTGCCAGACCTTACAGCGACTTTAAAAACCAGTAGCGGTGTATTTTCTTCAAAGAGAATTGACCCCGGTACAAAATACCTTCTCCAGCAAGCCCCACGACCAGATTCAACCGTGAAGACTGCTTTAGACCTAGGATGCGGATATGGCCCAATTGCCAGAACCCTATGCCATCGTTTCCCAGACGCTCAGATATGGGCAACGGATGTCAACTCCCGTGCCCGCTCATTAACCACAGAGAATGTAAGAAAATTTGGAGTAAACGTTGAACATCCTGACCACATCGACGAGGCCGTACGCTTTGATCTAATCTGGTCAAACCCTCCGATTCGCATCGGAAAATCTAAACTTTACGCATTGTTGGACTTATGGCTACAAAGATTATCTGATGATGGAGAAGCGATTTTGGTTGTTCAGAAACACTTGGGAGCTGACAGCCTTTCAAAATGGTTGGATAAAGTTAGCTATAACGTTCAGAGGCTGTCTAGTAAATCTGGATACCGACTACTTAAGGTCACAGTAAAATGAGCCAAAATCTATCTGGCACCGAACTAAAAAGACTCCATAGAGAATGGCGGAAAAAACCTCGAGGAAAATTATCCATTATTATCAGCGGGGTTCAAGGACCTTATAACATCGGGTCTATCCTCCGGACAGCNGCAGCTGAACGGGTAGACCACATTTGGTTCACATCTAATGCTACAACTCCTGACAATACCAAAGTAGGGAAAACTGCATTAGGTTCTGAACGCTACATAGAGTGGAAAGAAATCGATTCTACGAGTGAAGCAATCATTGAAGCGAGATCTGAAGGCTACTCTATCATCGCTCTTGAACTTGCGAATGATTCCCTTCCGATCTTTGAGATTGACTTGAGCGGCGATATCTGTTTTGTCATCGGACATGAAGATCGAGGGGTAGAGCCAAAGATACTTACAGAATGTGACTCAATGTCCTATATTCCACAGTTAGGAAAGATTGGCTCGCTGAATGTTGCAGTTGCAGCTTCAATCGCTATTTATGAAATTCGGCGACAAGCTTGGGTCCAATACGAACCTTAAAGCNTTAAAATCTAAGAGGATCTACAGCAAGTCGGAGCCGCTTCTTCGGACGGGCAACTCTCGAGAGAGCTTCAGACAGGTCTTCCATCCGAGGAGATTTTACCAACCAAGCACCATCATTCGGCCCAAGAACTTCCAAATTTCCTTGGATCGCCACCTCTGCCANGTATTCCTCAGATCCAGGTCCTGAAATAACTGCAAAATGCCCAAATGGGGGATATTGGATAATTGCGCGCCTGCTGCTCTCTTTGTCGCACCAAGCCTCAACACCTCCCTCAGATAACACGTCAAAAAAAGGATGGTTAAGCTGTCGAGATTGCACAACGACATTTCCGGAGTCACCACTTCTTCTATTCACTAACCGAATTGCCTTGACTAACTTTGCTAGGGCCTGTTCTTCACAGCGGTATCTCTTCGCGAGCAACTCTTGATCGAAATCAGCGAAGACAACCAAATCAGCCCAATCAACCCGATGAAGCACAGCTTCAGTCCCTAAGTATATTTTTGACCTTTGAAAATCAATCGAAGAAGTTTCCTTTGTAACTTGAGTCACCGGCTCATTCAAAAGCGCTTCTAGCTCTTCACGGGCACGAGTAACCCCAATACGAAGATTTTTCATACTTGTCGATAAACAACCAGAACACAGAACCGGCCTTGAATGACCGAATCTAATACATTGAAGAAGGTCATCTTCTAACTGCTGCATAGCGCTTCCACAATCTGTACACGCTGCTAATTCACCACATTGCCTACAGGCGAGGAGGCGCGCCCGTCCCGTTCGATTCAGAACAACAATCGAACGTTCAGCGGACTTCAATGCTTCCACAGTTGACCTTGGCCACAATCCACCCATAGCCGAGTTATCTTCACGAGGGTCAAGAACTTTAATCGATGACCACCCCTGCGCTTCTTCGACCCTCTCTTCACTAATAAGCTTAGTTTGATAGCGCACTTCAGGCGTCGGAATTGATGAAGTAAATACACATGGAATGCCTAGTCTTCTAGCGCGCTCTAGAAGAACTTCTCTAGAGTGCCAAGTAGGTGAAGCTTCCTCCTGAAAAGATTCATCATGCTCATCGATCATTAAAATAGACGACAGATCTTTGACANTAGCAAAAGCCGCAGAACGATTACCGACTACTGTTCCTCCCGATAAGCCAACAGCCCAATCCTTACTATATTCACCCACATTTACTCCCATACGCTTTAAACGATTGACAACAATCCGTACCTCAGAAGCAGACGGAAGAAGAATGAGAGCATTGCCGAGTGATACTGCAGNTTGTATATACGGCCACCGGTCAGCTATTGGCGAGATACGAACAACGCTTGGAACAGCCCCAAATGCAGAAGTAACAAAATCATTTGTTGGCATTTCGACCCTTCTTAAAGGTCGACTCGGTGGAATAGATTTAACCATTCGTTGAGGACTTGCTGTCTTCAAAAATCGAGAAATCGGTCCTTGCCATCGATCTGCCGCCCAACGGGACAGACTGACTACCTCTTCCGAAGGACCTCGACTACTAAATTTTTTTAGCGATTGCAATTCAATACCAGCTTCAGTCCTAGGATTTATTTGGCTAACCCAAGCTCCAATCGAACGATTCCGAAATTGGACCCTGACTAAAGACCCAACAGTAAGCTGCGAGGCCAGTCCAGATTCAATCCAATTAATAGGTACCGCATAGTCAAATTCCTTCGAAACTGCCGGCAGGTCCGGAATAACTCTTACAGATTCTGGAATAATCCATTTTTCGTCATCCATGAAGCCCACTTTTCAACTGATGGCTCGATGCAGGAAATCGAATTATTCTATAGCCCTAGAGCGTTCTGAATATCCGAAACCTTATCAAGACGCTCCCAAGTAAAATCCTCATCATCGCGGCCAAAATGACCGTATGCTGCAGTCGAAGCATATATAGGGCGGCGCAGGTCTAGTTCATGGATAATAGCAGCAGGACGGAGATCGAAAATTTCCCCTATCGCTTTTTCAATGGCAGCGGAGTCTACTTTCTCTGTTCCGAATGTTTCTACAAGTATCGACATGGGCCTCGCTACCCCAATAGCATATGCCACTTGAACTTCGCAGCGATCCGAAGCTCCAGAAGCAACAACATTTTTTGCCACCCACCGAGCAGCATAAGCTGCACTTCTATCAACTTTGGACGGGTCTTTGCCAGAGAATGCTCCCCCGCCATGCCTAGCCATTCCTCCATAGGTGTCAACGATTATTTTCCTTCCAGTAAGCCCCGCATCAGCTACAGGCCCACCTTTAACAAAACGACCTGTCGGGTTAATAAATGTGTTGTAATCATCATCCTTAAACTGCTCGGGAATGACTGGCCGAATAACGTGTTCAAGAATATCGGGCGTTATCTGATGCTTCGTATCAATACCTTCGTTGTGATGGGCTGAGACGACAACATTTTCCAAACGAACTGGAACACCATCCTTATACTCAATAGTGACTTGAGTTTTTCCATCTGGTCGAAGATACGGAATAACACCGCTACGACGGATTTCTGTAAGGCGGTACGCCATTCTATTGGCTAGATCTATCGGCAATGGCATAAAGGTTTCTGTCTCATTAGTCGCATATCCAAACATGAGCCCTTGATCTCCAGCACCTGTCGTATCCCACTCATCGATTGTTTGCCCTGAACGCGCTTCCTGAGACGCCCCCACCCCTTGAGCAATATCACTTGACTGCTCTTCGAGTGCAACCATGACGCCGCAAGTACTGCCATCAAACCCAAACGCAGGGTTATCATACCCAATCCGACAAATTGTCTCACGAACAATTCCAGGTATGTCGACGTATGCCTCTTCAGTGCTAATCTCACCGGTGACAATTGCTATTCCAGTTGTGACCAGCGTTTCACACGCAACACGCGAATTCGGATCTGAGGCCAACAAAGCATCAAGAATGGAGTCGGATATCTGGTCTGCCATTTTGTCAGGATGACCCTCCGTTACAGACTCAGAAGTAAATACAAATGATGAAGACATAATTAAAACTCCAATTCATAGAACTAGACACATATCAAACTTTACTCTCTCTCAATCCAAGTACGGCGTCAAGAATCTTATCTGCTACAACCCGTTTACTGGCAAGAGGAACATTCGTTTTGCCTTCTCCTGTTATCAAGAGAACCTCATTCGTATCATGCGCGAACCCAGTATCTGGAGCTGAAACATCATTTGCAACAATCAGATCCAGACTTTTTCTTTCTAATTTTTCTTTGGCATTCTTTTCGAGATCTTCAGTCTCTGCAGCAAAGCCGACAATAATCTGGTGAGAAGATTTCCCCTTACCCAAGTCAATAAGAAAGTCGTGGGTGGGCTCAATCTCTAAGTTGGTTATTTGATGTGACTTCTTCAACTTCCTATCTGCTGGCAACGATGGTTGAAAGTCAGCTACAGCAGCAGCCATGATAATCACATCGTAATTATCTGCACAGGACATGACAACTGAACGGAGATCGCTTGCCGACTCGGCATGTTGGATCTCCACCCCGATAGGAGCTTCCCTATCTACTGTCGTTACTAAAGTAACCGTGGCACCTCGAGCCACTGCAGCTTCAGCCAGTGCATACCCTTGCTTACCCGTTGATTTGTTTGTAATGAAACGGACTGGGTCAATCGGCTCTCGGGTCCCACCAGCTGTAATGAGGATTTTNAACTCTGCTAAGTCATCGAGAGTCAACGTTTGCTCTACCGCAGAAACTATCGCATTGGGAGAAGCTAATCGCCCCTTACCTACATCCCCACCAGCTAACTTTCCATCTTCAGGAGCAACAATAGTTACACCTCGATTTTGAAGCGTTCTGATGTTCTCCTGCACCGCTGGGTGCTCCCACATTTCGGTATGCATAGCCGGACACAAAATTACTGGCGCTCTTGACGCNAGAAGAGTGGCAGTCAATAAATCATTGGAAATTCCAGCTGCATATGTCCCTATAAGCCTGGCTGTTGCAGGTGCAACTAGGATCACGTCTGCTTCCTGCCCAAGAGTTGTATGAGGTATCGGNTCATCTTCATCCCAAAGAGATGACTTAACAGATTCGCTTGCTAAAGCGCTCAAAGTCACTTCGCCAATAAATCTCTTTGCTCCCGAAGTCATAATAGGAGCTACGTGAGCGCCACTTTCTACTAATCGGCGCACAACTTCAACAGACTTATATGCCGCTATGCCTCCGGTTATACCTAGAACGACTTTTTTCCCAGAAATCATAACTGCCCTTCAGATTATTCTTCTTCAGTAGATTCAGTGATCTCTTCCGAAAAGTCTTCGACAGGAGCTTCTTCTCTTGCTTCTCCAGCAACAACCTTGCCGGCAATTATCTCTTCAAAAGCTATGGTAAGGGGCTTACTAGAAACAGTTGCTACCTGTGGAGGTACTGATGCTCCTTGACCTTCGCCCAGTTGATACATGTAGGCATTGATCTGTCGTGCCCGTTTTGCCCCTAGAGTGACTAATCGAAATTTCGATCCTTCTTTTCCTTCTTCAGCGGAACGTTCAAGAAGACCTTCTATTTCTGGTGAAATCATTGATTCGTTTTCGGTAGCCATTTTATCTCCATATTGATTTCTGAACAGGTAAGAAATTTAGTCTACCTCGTCTTTCAGCTCCTTTGGGCAGTTGTGACAACCTTTCCCGCTGGCCTGCTTATTCTTTAGAAGGATTCGGGTAAATTATTGAAGAGATTTCGGATACTGCCCTATCGAGATCGTCGTTTATTACAAAAATAGCGCCCAGATCCCTAGCATCATTTCGTTCACGTTCTCCTTCACGAATTCGCCGTAAAACTTCTTCCTCATCATCTCCCCTACCACGGAGACGCTCTGCCTGATCTTCAATAGTGGGCGCATCGACAAAAATCATTAAAAACTCAAGTCCATGCTCAGTTACAGATTTGGCTCCTTGAACATCAATTTCAAGAAGAACGTCATAGCCTTCAGGTGGGTCAGGCCATGGAGTAGCGTAATAATTACCGTGAAATTCAGCCCATTCAAGAAATACGCCCTCATCAATGGCTTGATGAAATTCTTCAGGAGTCACAAAGATATAGGCCTCTTCATTCTCCGTGTCTCTACGAGGCCGAGTAGTCCAACTTTTCGAAAGCCATAGTTGCTCATGCCTTTCAACAAGCAATTCAGCGATCGTTCCTTTGCCGACCCCCCCGGGACCGGAAACAACAATCAACATAGCGAAGTATCAGTCGAACTCGGCGAGCAGAGCTGCTCGCTGCTGATCCCCTAGACCACGCAGACGCCTGCTTTCTGCAATACCTATACTCTCCATGAGTCTCCTTGCCTTCACTTTGCCAATCTTTGGCATTGATTCAAGAATTGCAAGNACTTTCGTTCTACTTACAATCTCATTTTGATCTGAGATATCCAGAACTTGCCTTAATGTAAGGGAACCCATTTTTATACGCGCCTTCAGCTCTGCGCGCACTTTTCGGGCCTCAGCAGCTTTCTCAAGAGCGGCTTTGCGCTGTGCGTCTGTTAATTTAGGAGGTGATGCCATATCTAAAGAATAGTTCTGAGCACGTCGATAGTGGTGTATTTCTACTAAGAGGTCGTTATAGATTAGCTATATCTGCGTAGATTGTTTCAGCGGCTTCAGTTGGATTTTCTGCTTCCGTTACAGTTCTCCCTATCACCAGAAGCCCAGCACCTTCTTCAAGAGCCTTGGATGGGGTGGCCACTTTCTTCTGATCGTGCGCCTCCGCTCCCAATGGACGGATCCCGGGGACAACGGTTAACAAGTCTGGAGCTTGATTAGAAACAACGGGCAAATCGAGAGCCGAGCATACCAAACCGAGGCAACCCGAATCTTTCGCTACCCCAATGCGCTGTTTCATCAATTCTTCATCGGTATTGGGATCACTGGTAAGGATTGTCACTCCCAAAGCGACTGGNGCCCCAATACCGGCATTCTGAGCTCCTTCTAGAAGTCCTTCTACACCAGCGGACACCATCTCAGAACCTCCGGATGTGTGAAGCGTGAGATAATTAACCCCAAGAGAACCAAGAACTTTTGAAGCTCGGTGGACTGTATTGGGAATATCATGCAATTTTAGGTCAAGAAAAATTTTGTACCCGATCTGTTGAAACGTACCAATAACTTCCGGCCCTGCAGCGCTATATAGCTCCAAACCAATCTTTAGCACTGAGAAATACGATTTTAGTTCTCTCGCTAGACGAACTCCAACAACTAAATCATCTACATCCAAGGCCAATGCGAGCTTATTTCTTATCTCATCATTTCTTTCCATGTCTTCCCTTCTTCCTTTTATCATTTATCCAAGTTGTTACTCGTTTGGCTCTTTCCCACTATTGATGCAATATCTTCAACAGAGTTCCGCTTGCACCACTGGTGGAGGCCTTTGATTATTTTTTTAGACACTCGAGGGTCGGCGAAATTTGCTGTACCAATTTGAACTGCGTTGGCGCCAGCCATCAGAAACTCAAGCGCGTGCTTATGNGACGATATGCCTCCGACTCCAACTATCGGAATGTCTGGAAGGGCTGACCGAACATCAAAGACTGAACGAACAGCTACAGGTCGAATCGCTGGGCCGCTCAGCCCTCCTCCACCAGCCCCCAAAACAGGCTTTCCTTTGTCAATATCTATGGCCATCCCTAGAAGCGTATTCACTAGAGTAAGGGCGTCTGCACCTCCCGAAACTGCGGCTCTAGCAATTTCTACTAGATCAGATGTGTTCGGGCTCAATTTGGCCCACTTAGGACGACTAATTGTATTGGTTGCTTCCATAACAGCCTTTGTCATGTCCGCTGAATGGGAGAAAATAGCTCCACGTTCTTCGACATTTGGGCATGATACATTAACTTCAATAGCTATAACTTCATTAGGGAGCTCTCTGCAGAAGTCAGCTGCCTCTGTGTAGTCGTGAATTGTACGCCCCCAAATGCTCACGATGATGGCAGCCCCTGACTCGATTAGTGCAGGCATTTCATTCTCAGCCCATTTTTCTAAACCCGGACCCTGCAAGCCAACGCTGTTAATCATTCCCGAAGGAGTCTGATGGACACGAGGAGCTGGATTTCCTTTCCATGGGTACGGAGAAAGACTTTTTACGACTATTGCCCCAAGTTCGCTTAAGTTAAGGAACGAAGAAAACTCTGCGCTGTGTCCAGCTGTTCCAGATGCAAGCATTACAGGGTTTTTTAGGGATAGTTCGCCAACTTTCGACTCTAATGCTGAGGAGTTCGAACGAGAAATCATCCCTAGATCTCTAATCGCTGTTGTGATGATGCCTTATTGTGGAAATGCTNTAGAGGCCTCACCCGGAGAGTGTGACTACGCCAGTCGATAAGCCCTTTAGCTAACGCTAGACCAGCAGATGCGGTGGTTAAAAGGGGAATACCCTGTTCTGCTGCAGCTTTTCGTATATGGTCACCATCTGCTCGTGGGCCTCTCCCTCGCGGAGAGTTGATAACTAATCGAATTTTCCCTGATTCGATCAGCTCAATAGCCGTAGTACCTTCCTTCTCCCCAATTTTGGCAATGACATCGATCACTTCAATGTTTGCTTCATTAAGCGAAGTTGCTGTTCCACGAGTAGCTGCAATAGTAAATCCAAGCTTCGTCAGCAATGACGCGGTTTCAATGCCTATTTCTTTATCTCGGTCTGCTAAAGAAAGGAAAACCGTGCCTGTCTCAGGGAGGGCCATTCCAGCAGCTATCTGACTTTTTGCAAAAGCTAGGCCCGGAGTTACGTCTATGCCCATCACTTCTCCAGTTGAGCGCATCTCAGGACCAAGGATTGCATCGGTTTCTGGAAATCTATTAAAGGGCAAGACTGCTTCTTTTACTGACACATGCTCACCGGTGGCTTTGGACTCTAACCCACCATTCTCTTTAAGTTCTGTAAGCGTTTCTCCAAGCATCACCCTTGAAGCCACTTTCACCAATGGAATACCAATAGCCTTTGAAACGAAAGGCACAGTCCTTGAGGCACGCGGGTTTGCCTCAATAACAAAGACTGTTTCCGACTCCCCGACCTTCTTCACAACATATTGGATATTGATGAGCCCAATGACTTCTAGCCTTTCTGCAATTCGGTTCGTGTACTCCTCAAGAGTCGCAAGTGTCGTTGTACTGAGATTTTGAGGAGGGAGCATGCAAGCGCTATCACCTGAGTGGACACCTGCTTCTTCAACGTGTTCCATTATCCCGCCGATAAATACATCACCCTCTTTGTCCCTGATCGCATCTACATCGACCTCCGTGGCATCTTCCAAGAAACGATCTACCAATACTGGCCGTTCCGCAGATAATCCACCTTCACGTCCTAAACTTCCTTGCTGAGTTAGTTCCTGCATAGCCGTATTGAGTTGCTCGTCATCATAAACGATGCTCATAGCCCTACCCCCTAGGACATACGAGGGCCGGATAAGAACTGGATACCCTACACGTTCAACTATGGCCAGAGCTTCCTCCAGACTGACAGCTGTCCCTCCAGGCGGTTGGGGAATCTCCAACTGCGAACATACAGCATTCCATCTTTCACGATCTTCAGCTAGGTCAATGGAATCTGGAGAGGTTCCAGCAATTATGCTTTCAGGTAAAGAGTTAGCCAGCTTTAAGGGAGTTTGACCCCCGAGGCCGACAATAACTCCAGCTATTCCAGGGCCATTGGCTCTGTTTGCTGATTCAGTTTCCACTTCAAGGATATTTCTGACATCTTCTTCGGTTAATGGTTCAAAGAACAAACGGTCACTTGTGTCGTAATCTGTTGAAACTGTTTCTGGGTTGCAATTTACCATGATTGTCTCATAGCCTATTTCCCTCAGTGCAAAGCTCGCATGGACACAACAGTAGTCAAATTCGATTCCCTGCCCTATGCGATTAGGTCCGGAGCCAAGAATAACCACCTTAGGCTTATCTGAAGCTGCTACTTCATTGTCATCGTCATAGGTTGAGTAATGATATGGAGTTTCAGCTTCAAATTCGGCACTACAAGTATCAACTGTCTTAAAGACCGGAAGAACCCCCAGTTCAACACGCTTGTTCCTCACGGCCTCCTCTTCCTCACTCCATAGATAAGCGAGCTGGCAATCGCTGAATCCCAATCGTTTCGCGCGACGCATTGAAAAGTGTGAAACGCTTTCTAAATTCTGTTCCTCAAGAAAAGATCTCTCCTCTACTATGAGAAGCATTTGATCAAGGAACCAAGGGTCAATCCCCGTCGCATCATGAAGCGTTTCTATCGAAACGCCTCTATAGAGTAACTCTGCCACTTCAAATAATCGAGTTGGTGTCCCAACTTCAACTTTCTTTAGGAGATCTCCATCATCAATACCTCGGAAATCCACTTCGCTATTATCAGCGTTAAGGCCAAACCTGCCTAACTCAAGAGAGCGGATAGCTTTTTGAAGCGATTCTGGAAATGTTCTGCCAATCGACATTACTTCACCCACTGATTGCATTTGTGTGCCAAGAACAGCTGGGGTTCCAGGAAATTTTTCAAAAGCCCACCTAGGTATTTTCGTCACTACATAATCAATGGTTGGCTCAAAACTTGCTGGTGTCTTTTTGGTTATATCATTTGGGATCTCATCAAGCGTGTACCCGATAGCTAGCTTCGTAGCAATCTTTGCAATCGGGAATCCTGTAGCTTTAGAGGCAAGGGCTGAGGACCTGCTAACTCGCGGATTCATTTCTATGATGACGAACTCTCCCGTAGCGGGATCGACTGCGAATTGAACGTTAGATCCACCAGTTTCAACCCCAACTCTCCTCATACAGGCAAAGGCGGCGTTTCGAAGAGTTTGATACTCAACATCAGATAACGTTTGAGTCGGAGCGACAGTTATTGAATCGCCAGTATGGACACCCATTGGATCTAGGTTCTCTATGGAGCAGACGACTACACAATTATCTGCTCTATCTCTCATTACCTCAAGCTCATATTCTTTCCATCCTTTAATCGATTGCTCGATTAAAATCTCATGAATAGGACTAGCTGCGAGACCATTAGACGCTAACTTATTAAACTCTTCGAGAGTTTCAGCTATTCCGGTTCCTTTCCCTCCAAGAATATAAGCTGGCCTCACAATAACTGGAAGACCTATTTCTTCAATGATTTTTTCCGCATCGTCCATCGAGTGCGCAACCCCGCTGATCGGGACTGGCAATCCAATCTCTATCATGGCATCTTTAAAGCGAGCTCTATCTTCTGCTGTAGCTATCGCTTCAGCATCAGCTCCGATAAGTTCGACTCCATTTGCTTCTAGAACTCCTATTTCAACTAGTTCCATGGCTAAATTAAGGGCGGTCTGACCACCGAGGGTTGGCAAGAGGGCGTCGGGCTTCTCTTCTTCTATTATCTTTGTAAGTACTTCTGCCGTCAGAGGCTCTATATAAGTTGCGTCGGCAAAGTCTGGGTCAGTCATGATTGTCGCAGGGTTTGAATTTGCTAATATAACCGTGTAGCCCTCCTCGCGTAGAACGCGGCAAGCTTGGGTCCCCGAGTAGTCGAACTCACACGCCTGACCGATAACTATAGGTCCGGATCCTATTAGGAGAATCTTTTCGATATCTGTTCTTTTAGGCATCTTGGCCACCATTCACCCTGTCCATTAGCTGATCAAACTCTGAAAACAAATAAGCGCTGTCATGCGGCCCCGGCCCTGCTTCAGGGTGGTGTTGGACACTAAAGGCATTAGCTTCGAAAATAGTAAGGCCTTGACATACTCCGTCATTGAGATTCACATGGGTTACGGACGCTTTTCCGTTCAGCGTTTCAGGATCAACTGCGAAATTGTGATTTTGACTGGTTATTTCAATTTCTCCTGTAATCATATTTTTCACGGGGTGATTTGCACCATGGTGGCCAAATGGCATCTTTACTGTCTCAGCTCCGATCGCTATACCTAAGAGCTGATGCCCAAGACATATTCCAAACATCGGAACTTTCCCAAGCAAGCTAGCAATAGTTTCCGGCGCTTTTTTAACAGAGGAAGGGTCTCCCGGCCCATTAGAGAGGAAAACCCCATCAGGCTCATATGCGAGAACCTCTTCGGCTGAAGTCCAAGCTGGAACAACCTGCACGTCTCCGATCTTCGAAAGATGTTTAATGATTGTCCTCTTTATTCCAAAATCTAGGGCGACTATTTTCTTATTGTGTGTTCCATTCTCTCGAGTTGCGGGAACAAAATAGGGTTCAGGACATGTGACTTCCGCTACGAGGTCAATATTGCTAGTTCCTGGCTCTTTTTTGGCTGCAGCAAGTAAAGTATCTTCATCAGCGGTTCCGAAAGCTCCTGGCATGGCGCCGGCTTCTCGGATATGTCTGGTCAGCCGCCTAGTGTCCACCCCGCAAATTCCAGAAACTTTTGAATCAACAAGAAAAGTATTGAGATTTGTATCTGATCGCCAGTTGCTATGACGTCTTGCTAAATCCTTAATTATGATCCCCCTGCAATAAGGCTTGCTGCTTTCAAAGTCTTCAGGGTTTATTCCATAGTTTCCAATATGAGGATATGTGAAAGTGATAATCTGGCCTGCATATGACGGATCCGTTATAACTTCTTGATACCCAGTGAGCGCAGTATTAAAGACTACCTCTCCGCTTGCATATCCATGGTCTGGTTCATAACCGATTAGCTCCCCCTCAAAAAGGGTCCCATCTTCTAGAACAAGCGCTGCTTGTTTTATCTCAGTCATTTATTCCCTTCGTTATCTTTGTGTTTCACCATGAAGAACAACTGCTTCTCCATTTATAAATGTGTGCTTAATTTTTCCCTGAAGTTGATGCCCATCAAAAGGGCTATTTGTGCTTTTACTAACCATTTGAGAGATACTGGGGCTCCATTTGGTACCTTCTTCAATTACTATTAGGTTTCCAGGCCTTCCCTCCGTGAGCACACCGCCATGGGTTGCTTCGATACCCGCTATCTCAGCAGGAACCCAGGACATAGCAGACATAATTTCATGAAGCGGCAAATTCAATTCGGTTACGGACACAGCAAATGCTGTTTCTAGCCCGATTACCCCATAGGGTGCTTCCTCGAAGGGGAGATCGACTTCGTGCTGGGGGTTTGGGGTATGAGATGTTGCGATTGCATCTACTTGGCCGCTTGTAATCAGCTTTTTGATTGCCTCTACTTCTCTATTGGCTCTTAGTGGAGGAGCTACTTTATAAACCGACCTATAGCTTCTTACCTCCTCCTCCGTTAATGCGAAGTGATGAGGGGATACTTCGCATGTTACTGAAACACCGTCGGCTTTAGCTGCAGAAATGATTTCGATAGCTTTGGGAGATGAAATCTGCTGGAGGTGCACTCTAGCACCGGTAAGTTTAGCCATCTTAACGAATTGGTAGGTCAAGATTTCTTCTTCTTCTATAGCAACTCCCCTTATTCCAAGATCTGAAGAAACATCTCCCTCGTTCATATGGCCGTTTCCGCTGACAAAAGGCGTAAGCCCCATAGTGACATTGAACCTTGAGCTGTATTCCATTGCTCTTCGAAGAAGTGATAAATCCAATGAGGTGAGATTGGAGTGAGTAAAGAACCGGACGCCTAATTCAGCCATTTCGCCAATGGGTGATAACGCTTCCCCCGAACCGTCGAGAGTGAGTGAGCCTGAAAGTTCAATATGGCAAAGAGCTTCGCTACGAAGACTCTGCATCTCCTTTACAGCTGCTGCAGAGTGTATTGCTGGAGAAGTATGAGGCATGAGCATAACGGCTGTATAACCTCCAAGAACAGCACTTCTCGTTCCTGACTCTATAGTTTCAAATTCTTCATTTCCTGGCTGGCAGAAATGCGAGTTTAAATCAACTAAGCCTGAGCTAACTATGCATCCAGCTGCATCGACTACTCTCTCCCCATCGATATCTGCAGCTATTTGTAAGATATTCCCATCAGTGCCTATGGCAACGTCTGCCTTTCTTGACCCAGATTTGTCAAGGACAGTTCCTCCTTTGATAACAAGATCAACCATCTTCTTCGCCCTCACTATTTAGTCCAGCTAGAGCTACGCCAGAGCCAAGCAGGTGATAGAGAACCGCCATTCTCACGATTACTCCATTCCCCACTTGGTTCGTTATGAGTGCATTTGGTAAAGCTGGAACATCCCCAGTGATTTCAACCCCTCGATTCATCGGGCCTGGGTGCATTATTACTGAAGACTTCTGAAGTTTTTGAGAACGGTCTAAGGTCAAACCATAGAAATTTGTATACTCGCGTAATGATGGAACTAATGATTCTTTTTGACGTTCAAGTTGCATACGAAGGAGATATAGGACGTCAGCTTCTTTTATTGCTACGTCAAAATCTTCTATGATATCCACCGGCCAATTTTCTATCGATGAGGGCAACAGAGTCGGCGGAGCCACTAGTGCGACCTTTGCTCCAAGTGCGCTGAATGCCTTTACGTTAGATCGCGCAACTCTGGAGTGCTTGATATCCCCTACAATAACAATTCGTTTTCCTTCTACGCTTCCAAACTGCCGTGTAATGGTGTAACAATCAGCTAACGATTGCGTTGGATGTTCATGGGCTCCATCACCCGCATTAACAATTGAAGCGTCTGTCCATTCAGTTATCACCCAGGGAACACCGACAGATTTATGGCGAACGACTATGGCTTCTGCCCCCATGGAGGAGATCGTCTCAATAGTGTCTCTAAGGCTTTCACCTTTTTTCACTGAAGANGAAGACACACTNAAGTTCATNACATCTGCGGATAATCTTTTNGCGGCNTTTTCAAAACTTAAGCGNGTCCGAGTNGAATCNTCAAAAAANAACGAAGCGACTGTTTTCCCCCGNAGCGCAGGNACTTTNGGGATTCTTCGATTNCTTACCTCAAGAAAATGATTNCTTAGTTCCAGAATTTCCAGAATNCCGTCTTTCCCNAGGTCATCTACTCCTCTGANATGNTTNGTCGATGTCATTCGTTCGNCTCCTTGTATTCTCCGATTTGAACACTNTNTTCTCGAACGTCAACAAGTTCGTCTCTTCGCGTNGGAATATTTTTTCCCACAAAGTCTGGACGAATTGGAAGTTCNCGNTGNCCTCGATCGACCATNACAGCAAGTTGCACAGAAGCTGGNCGNCCAAAGTCTGTGACAGCATCTAAAGCAGCCCGAATAGTTCTTCCAGTGAAGAGCACATCATCTACCAGAACGACTGTTTTGTCACTNAAATCAAATGGAATTTCCGTAGGCTCTCTAGGAGATACTGGCCGTANNCCAATGTCATCNCTGTAAAAGGCNACGTCAAGNTATCCAACAGGGATATTTGATCCTTCAATCTCAGCNAGATTNTCCGCTANTTTCCTTGCNANTGGTGCTCCTCCGGTTTGCAGGCCNACAANNGCAANATNGGAGATNCCATGATTATGCTCGAGTATTTCATGCGCCATGCGCCATAAAGCTCGNCGCACATCATCCGAGTCCATNACTTCNGACCGNNCAANAAAAACGCCCCTNATNTGGGGCGTTGATCCNTCGTNNTGTANTGCCATCGCGGCACCTTTCACCGTTTGAGCCTCACGGGACTCGATTTACGGTCAGTGACAACCTACCANCTCAGTCTGNTTTTGCGCGCGCATTCTTGATTTTTTCTTTTTGCNTTTCNTTATATTGGTTCTNCAGGNCGNAATCGCAAGCANGCTTCNGCCAGAACACCATTAATAAANGGGCCAGATGCGTCAGTAGAGTANTTGGCTGCCAGTTCTACTGCTTCGCTNACGATAACTGCTGCNGGNATCTTNGGGTTTGAGATAATTTCACACATAGANATTCGAAGNATCGATAAGTCNACNGCGNCCATTCTCTCTAATTCCCATTTCTGGCTGATANNAGAGACTTCNNCNTCAANNCTTTCGATATCTTTTAGCAACCGGTCAAAGATATTCTGNGCATANCCGTCTANGTCCANTGGGCTGNNTTCGANNATCGTTTCCAAGTNATCCTGNTTCAATTCGGCTTCATAAAGNAACCCAAGAAGAGTCTCTCTGCCTTGGCGGCGCTTNGCAATGTAGTCGGGCGTACCTTCAGGTAGTTCGTTTGTAGCTGTNNTGTCCATTGGCNCNTCGCTCCTNAAANAGAGCACNTTACGCTCGGCTGATATANCTTCCGGATCTNGTGTCCACCTTGATTGTCTCCCCAATCTCTAGAAATAGGGGGACTTGGATAGTTAGGCCAGTCTCTAATGTTGCAGGTTTTGTAGCTCCGGAAACACGATCTCCTTGCATACCTGGCTCCGTTTCAGTAATTACTAACTCCACAGAAGCAGTCAGTTCGGTACTAACGATTTCATCACCATACATAAGAAGAACTGCTGAAGAGCCTTCAACTACATAATTCGCTGTTTCGCCGAGAGTCTCTGGGGAAACGTTAATCTGTTCATATGTTTCGTTATCCATAAAGACGAATCCCTCGCCATCTCGATAGAGGTATTGCATTTCGCGCTTGTCTATATTCGCACGCTCAACTGTCTCTCCAGCTCGAAAGGTTTTCTCGACAACTGCTCCTGTTCGGATATTTTTAAGCTTACTTCTGACAAAGGCGGGGCCTTTTCCGGGTTTCACATGCTGAAATTCAATTACTTGCATGAGGTTTCCATCGAGCAACAACGTCCAACCGTTTTTTAGTTCGTTCGTGGATACAGCGGCCATTTCGCTCCCAAGTCTATTTCAATATTAGTGTCCCACTCTAACCCGATAGCGTTAGGCTTGCGGCGACTTGCTACTAAGAGTTAATTGTCTTGCCCCTGTTTCTGTTATTTCGTACAGATCTTCCCATCGAACACCACAACTGTCCGTAAAGTAAATCCCAGGCTCAATAGTTACTACCATTCCGGTCAACAATTTGTCTTTACTTTGACTATTAATGGCAGGTGATTCATGGACATCAAGCCCAACACCATGTCCCGTGCCGTGGATGAAGGATGATCCCCATCCCGCTTCCTCAATTTTCGTCCGACAACGTCGATCTATCTCGACACATGGCATTTCTGGTTCAAGAATCTTTATTCCTTCTTGTTGCGCTTCGAGAACTACCCCCAAGTAGTTCTCCTGCACATCGGTAGGTTTACCGATAACGAAGGTCCGCGTCATATCTGACCTATAGCCGTCGACGACTGCGCCNACGTCAATTATCAGCAAATCACCTTGTTCAATTTGTTTTTCGCTTGGTTGCGCATGTGGTTTAGAACTATTCACCCCAGATGCAACTATTGTCTTGTAGGCGCTTTCCGATGCGCCATACTCTCGAATTTTGTTATCAAGATGCGCAGCTATTTCCATCTCGGATGCCTTCTGAGAGAAAAGAGGAACTGTATCTTTTAGGGCTTGGTCAACTATCTTTGCTGCAAGAGAGATTCTTTCTATTTCACATTGATCTTTTTGAGCTCTAAGAATGTTTAAGGGGTCAGAAGGGACGACATCGCCTTCAAGGATTTCACCAAGGCGTACAGCTGTTGCCCAGGTCACTTGATTGGAATCAAGCTTAATTGTTTTACGTCCAGCAAGTTTAGATAAATCTTCTATTGAATTTTTTGAAATCGATAGTTCAGCCGTTGAACGAGTCTGCATTATTTGAAGGNGTCCCTGNTCTTGATATCTTTGATCGGTGATAAGAACGAACCTCTCGTGGTCGATATAGACAGTTCCGTTGGTTCCAGTAAATCCTGTCATCCATTGAACGTTCGAAGGGTCCATAACAACTACTGCTTCGCTTTTTGAGAGTCGGGAGCGTACTTTATCTGACCTACCAGAAAGGTCTAATGGGCTTAGTACTTGTTCTGTTCGTAGGCAATTCATTTCAGAGCATCAGCTAATGCATGCACGGCAAGCTCATAACCGTAACCGCCAAAACCTATAATCGACCCTGTTGAAACAGGGGCGACAACCGAGGTATGTCTCCATGATTCGCGCGCATTAGGGTTTGACAAATGCAATTCAATGACTGGACCTTCGAAGGCTGCTAAAGCATCATGGATCGACCATCCATAGTGGGTAAGCGCTCCGGGGTTAATTATTATGCCTGGATATGTGTTACGCGCTAATTGTATCTCGTCAACAATGCTTCCTTCGTCGTTATATTGTCGATGAATTAATGTATATCCATGCTCATCTGCAACTGATTCAGCCCTTTTGACATAATCATCAAGAGTTGATTNGCCGTAGATTTCAGGTTCTCGCTCTCCAAGTAAATTTAAATTAGGCCCGGATATAAGTAGGATTTGTTTCATTTCAAGACCTCCATCGCTTCTTTGAGAATTTCTTGATTTTCAATTTTTACTACCTCTACTCCGTTAGGTCCATCAAGAACAAAAGAAATCCCATCGAGTGCTTTCTTNTCTCTTTGGAACAGGCCAACTATCCGGTCCCAATCAAATGAAGAAGGCAGAGAGAACGAAAGGCCATAATGTGCCAATATTTTTTCATGTTCTTCAACTCGTTCCTGATTTATCCTCCCGAGTAATTTCGCTATCTCGGCAGCATAACGAATTCCTATAGCAACCGCTTCACCATGAGCTAGGGCGAAATCTTTTTCCATTTCAAGAGCGTGGGCAAGTGTATGTCCGTAGTTTAGGATTGCTCTTCGGCCAGTTTCNCGTTCATCTTCCCGCACGATCTCCGCTTTCATCTGAATGCAACTCACAATCTGTTCAGTTAAAGAGAGTTTGTGAAGATCTTTGGCTCCCAAAAAGTGATATTTCGCTACCTCACCATATCCGCACCGCCATTCGCGTTCGGGCAAAGACGACAAAGTGGTTACATCGCAGGCAACTCCTGCAGGCTGCCAGAAAGAGCCGACAAGGTTTTTCCCCTCAGAGAGATTGACAGCAGTCTTTCCACCTATAGCTGCATCAACCATACCCAATAGAGTTGTGGGGACATGAATTACTTTGACGCCACGATGGTAAACCGCGGATGCAAACCCTGCCACATCAGTGACAAGTCCCCCACCGATCGCAACGACCACATCAGTTCGCGTAAGCCCCCATTGAGCCCATTTGGTACATAAATCTTCTATCGTTCTTAGNGTCTTAGCAGTCTCACCATCACCTATGTGGAATACCTCATGCTCTGTTGAAGTAGACGGCATGATTCCAATATTTGGCTGGGTTACTATTGCTACTCTTTGGGCCCGCTTGGGCAAGAGGGAATCTAAAGCTTGATCTAGGCATCCCGTTCCAACAAGAACAGGGTATGACCTTTCTCCTAGATCAACTTGAATTAGTTTCATGTCCACAACTTGAGAGTAGTCATTACGGAGAGGTTCTGTGGGGAGTTATTTCTAATCTGGCGAATTATTTAGAAATTTGTTGGATTACGGCGTCTTGCATGACTTCTAAGGGAGCTTCTTTATTTGTCCAAAGCGCATACTGCAAAGCAGCTTGGTGGATAAGCATTCCTATCCCGTTCATAGTTCGAGCTCCAATTCGGCTTGCATTCTTAAGGAATTCAGTCTGCAGCGGATGATAAATCAAGTCAACGACTAATTGATCTTTGTGCACAGATTCAACGGGCAAGGGAAGCTGATTCTCATTAGCAGTTCCTCGCATACCAATCGGCGTTGCGTTGATTATCACATCTACCTCCTCAGCTTCAGACAAAGATCCGGACCGGCCGACTTTCCCTGCTAAAGATGCAGCTGATTTAGACTTTGAATCATTTCTGCTTGAAACAATAACTNCAGCAGCGCCTGCTTCTCCCAAAGCTAAGGAAATTGCTTTGGCTGCTCCCCCAGCTCCAATAACTAAATATGACTTTCCTTGAGCCCCTTCATTTGTTTCAGCTTCGATAGCTTTTATGAATCCTTCCCCNTCAGTATTGTGACCCACAAGAATGCTCCCGTTTTTGGAAACGCAATTGACAGCTCCGAGCCTTTCTGCATGGCGAGTAGTCTCATCAACCAAATCAGCGACAATCTCTTTATGTGGCATGGTGACGGAAAGACCACCTACGTCGGGCTCGCGCATATCTTCGAGCACATAGCTGACTTGTTCAGTAGTTACGTTCACAGCAGAGTAGCTCCAATTCACTTGATCATATTCAAATGCAGCATTGTAAATCGTTGGAGATAACGAGTGGAGGACAGGATCGCCGATAACCGCTGCCGCTGTTCTCCCGGCCGAAGGAATCAAGAAACTAGCCACACCCAAGGTCTCTTTCTATACAGATCAGAACTGCCTGCTGAAATTCTTGATTTGTGACCGCAAATGTGTGAGAGCCTGGTCCGAATTCGTCAGTTCTTACATAGTAAAGCCAGTCACCGACCTCAGGATTTAGTGCTGCTTCCAACGAGAGTTTACCAGGAGCAGCGATAGGGCTTGGAGGCAGCCCCGCATAGATCCTTGTATTGTAAAGTGAGTCAACTTCAAGATCACTTTGAGATAGCTGTCTATCTCCTTCGAGTGCATAAACTATCGTTGCGTCTATGCCAAGCGGCATTCCCAGATCGAGCCTGTTATAGATTACACGTGCTATTTTCCCTCGATCACCTTCAACCTTTGCTTCCTCTTCAATCAGCGAAGCGACTATAAGCACCTGATATGGATTTAGGCCGAGAGCTAATGATAGTTCTGCTAGTGCAACTTCATTTGCGACTACATCAAATTGCGCAACCATTCTATTGAGAAAGGACTGCTCATCTTCCAGTAAATCTTCAGCGATATCATACGTTTCGGGGAAATATATTCCTTCGCGTATTAACCCCAACCATTCATCTCCAAGCACGGCAGGAGTTTGAGATGAATTAAAGGCTAATTCAAGTTCGTTGGGATCGAAGGAAGTTACTTGTTGCAGGAGGACATCTTTCATTTCCTGTAGAGTCAAACCTTCAGGGATTGTAACAAAAAAACGTTCTTCGACTACCTCTATTGGACCTCTTTCAAGACTTTCTCTTGCGTCCCATACTGCACTATTTATCTGGAAGGCATACTCTCCCGCTTGAAAATCTGATGCGTTTTTAAACCGGAGGTAATACCGAAATACCGTACTGTTAGCAACCACATCGTTCTCAGCCAAAATACGGGCGATATCGTCTGTCGTTGCACCTTGAGGAATATCTATTACAAGTTCGACTCCTGGCTCTCCAGGAGGGTCTAGTTGTTCGTCAACCCACCCACGAACAAAGTTGTACGTAAGGAATCCGATAATAATAATAACGGATGCAAATATAGCAAATCTTATAGCCGTATTGAGGCGAGGAGGGAGTCGCTCCCATTCCCGATCATCATAATATTCATCTTCATACCAAGGGGGGAGATCACGAGGACGAACAGCTGACGAAGAAGTCGGCTCAACTTCAATTGGTGATGCGGGATACTCGGCTGCATATGGATCTTGAAAGGAAGTAGGCGCTTCCTCTTCTCGAAGACCAATGTCGCTATACTCTATTTCACTTTGCTCACCATCTGGGATTGATGGGTACATGGATTGTGACTCGTCAGAGGGTTCAGAAATACTTTCCATAGGGCTGTCATTCCCACCAGTAAGTTCGGAATCTTTGTCAAAATCGCCCATCAGTCGCTTACAACCTCTTTAAGGGACGCAGAAGCGCCCATCTTATGGTCAAGCCAGGCCTGCAGGATTATTGATGCCGCAACTTGGTCAATGACGTTCTTTTGTTCTTTCTCTGAAACGCCTTGATCATGAAGGATCTGTTTAGCTGAAGTTGTCGTAAATCTTTCATCGAATGTGTCAACAGGAATTCCGGTGTTTCTCTCGAGGTGTTTAATTTCTTGGAGAACATTTTCTGCTGCTGCCCCTAGGCTACCGTCAAGTGACAGAGGCATACCTACAACCAAAAGCTCAACTTCCCACTCATGTGCGATACTTTTTATTGTTTTGTGATCTTCACTTTTCTGTGAACTTCGATGAACTACGGTCAGAGGTGTTGCTAGAGTCATTTCCTGATTACTGATAGCTATACCAATCTTTTTCGACCCGATATCAATTCCGAGAACCCTCAAAATAATCCTTATAACTTCTTTAGGCGGTTACGAATGGCATCCATTGCATCAGGCAGCGCTTCAGAGTCTTTCCCACCGACCATTGCAAACTTATCTCCTTTGCCGCCACCACCCTTTATTATTTTTGCTGCTTCAGAGAGTAGTTCTCCGGCACTGCTTTCATTTCCTTCAGAGACTGCTGCGGCTATAGAGACTCCCCCATTTTCAATTGCAGATCCCACGACTGCTATGTCAATGTCGGGCAAGGCCTGCAAGCCCATCACTAGATCACGCAAGTCATCTCTTCGGATGTCGTCCATCTCTTGGACTATGACTCCATCTACAGCAGTCCCTTTCAGTTCTTGAATCTTTTCACGTGAAGCTATCTCTCTGAGTCCTTCAAGCTCATTCTGTAGTTCTTCTATTTCGCGTAACTTCTTCTCTAAACCTTCAATCAAATTCGCTGGAGGAACCCCAATAAGACTAGCTGTTTCACCAATAATTTGGCCCTGCTCGCGGAGTAAGCTAACTGAGGCAGATCCTGCGACGGCTTCAATACGNCTNATATTTGAACCGATTGAACCNTCNGAGAGAATCTTGACTGGNCCNACATCACCTAGATNNTTTACATGAGTNCCGCCACACANTTCAATAGAATTTGCCCCTGCTCTAAGAACGCGTACTTCATCACCATATTTGTCTCCAAAGAAAGCAATAGCCCCCATTTCTTTGGCTTCATTCATACTGGTTTCAATGATTTCCATCTCTCCACCTGAGAAGATTTCAGCGTTAGCCAGATCTTCAATTCGCTCTATCTCTTCATTTGTGAGCGGCTCAAAATGGCTGAAATCAAAACGAAGTCTTTCAGCCCCTACCCATGATCCTTGCTGTTTAACGTGATCGCCTAAAACTTGGCGTAACGCCCAGTGCAGCAGGTGGGTTCCTGTATGGTGACGCTGAACTGCTAATCGATGCGATACGTCGATAGCGCTGACTACTTTATCTCCGGTCTTTAGTTCTCCTTTAATTGACTCAACGATATGTAGATGCTGACCTACTGCCCCATAGACCGTATCTCTGATTAGAGCAGAACCGTTCTCTCCGCTTATAGTGCCTCGGTCACCAACCTGACCACCTGCTTCAGCGTAAAAGGGAGATCGGTCTAGGATAACCGAGTCTCCGTCATAGTAAAGAACTTCTGATGAAGCTTCATTTGCTTCGTAGCCGACAAAGTCCGTAGGGCCATATTGTTCGAGGATTAATTGTAAGTCAGTATTTGATGATGGGATATCTTCTCTTTGGCTGAGGTCCTTACGCCCTCTGTTGCGTTGTTCAGTCATGTACGAAGCGAAACCTTCTAGATCAACTTCTATGCCTCTTTCATTGGTAATTTCTTCAGTTAATTCAATTGGAAACCCATATGTGTCGTGTAGTTGAAAAGCTACATCCCCGCTTAAGCTGTTGCCCTTATCAAGATCCGAGAGATGTTTTTCAAGGATAGAGATTCCAGTATCTAAGGTTTGGCGGAATCCAATTTCTTCTCGTTCAAGAACGTCTTTGATGTGAGTCCGGTTCTGTTCTAGATCCGGATAAGCGTCTCTCATGAGATCTACAACCGCATCAGCAAGGTCCCCCATTATTATTTCCTCGACGTTGAGGAGACGCGCATGACGAACAGCCCTTCGAATAATTCGTCGCAATACATATCCTCTATCTTCGTTACTTGGGATAACCCCGTCATTTACTAAAAAAGTTGTCGACCGGGCATGATCTGCGAGGATTTGAAGAGAGACAACACTTTCCTTTGAATTATCTCTGTCGCCACAAATTTTCGAGACGCTTGAAAGAAGTTTTTGAAATTCGTCCGTTTCCCAAACGGAGTCCACCCCTTGAAGAACTGATAGGACTCGTTCTAAACCAGCACCAGTATCGATTGATGGGTTTGGCAATGGAGTTTGGGTCCCATCTTTTTGCTGGTCGTATTGCATAAAGACAAGATTCCAAATTTCAATGAATCTATCTTCTGCTTTAGGGTTCGCAGGACCTCCCTCTGGGCCATACTGGGGACCCATATCCCAAAATATTTCAGAACATGGTCCGTTCGGTCCGGTATCAGCCATTCTCCACCAGTTATCTTCATCTAACCGCTGGATCCTTTCAGCTGGTACCCCGACTGCTTTTTGCCAGATCTCTACTGCTTCATCATCTGTCTCATGAACAGTCACCCAAAGGCGTTCTTTGTCCAATTTGAGAATCTCAGTAAAGAATTTCCAAGCCATAGGAATTGCTTCAGCTTTAAAGTAATCTCCGAAGCTAAAATTTCCTAGCATTTCGAAGAAGGTTAAATGTCGGGTTGTTCGGCCCACTTCCTCGAGGTCGTTATGTTTACCTCCTGCTCGGACGCACTTTTGGACAGTGGTTGCCCGATTGTAAGGGGGAGTTTCATTCCCCAAAAAATAACTCTTAAATGGGACCATCCCAGAGTTTGTGAATAGCAAGCTTTCATCATGCGGTATCAAGCTTGAAGAAGGAACGAGAGTATGTCCGCTATCTTCAAAGAACTCTGTGAATGCTTGACGGAGCTGTTGTGCTTTCATGTTACGATTCTACCCTGCGGAAACTGATCGCTTGTTTCTTAAATAAATTCCAGCATGTTCTTATGTTTTGATCTGGCTTCGCAAAAGCCGGACACCTATAACTTTGACTATCCGAACCCCGCCTTTCAAGAAGGATGCTATCTGGCCTATGGGCTTAGTGAAGACACTGTATGTAAGCCCAGAGACAAATTTTGCCCTGGAAGTTATTATCTCTGCTGTCTCGATTAAGCCGTCAACCCGATGATATTCTTTCTCGATCTCGGTTGCCTGCCTTTCTAATCTTCCAGTAGATAATTCAACGGTTTTTTGAATTTCGCGAGTTGTCTTACTCAGATCCTCTGTAACCTGACGCAGTTTAAGGACCGAATACGTTAGAGCTACGACTACGCCAAGAGAAGCGACCGCAACAAGGATTGTTACAAGTTCCCAAGCAGTCATATTTCCCACCTGCTCCAGAAAGAATCGTAAATAGATTTATTATTTTTCACCGGTGTTTTCTTCCCCATGGGTTGATGGTTCATAATATCGATGAGAATTGAATTTGTCAGGTCGATATTGCTGCTCGACCCATCCTTCAGGAAAGTCGTGTGGGTATTTGTAGCCATCGCCATGTCCGAGCCCTTTCGCTCCAGAATAATGGCTGTCGCGGAGGTGCTTCGGAACATCGCCTCTAGATGCCCTAGCATCTTCAAGAGCTGAGAATATGGCTTTCGTGACGCTGTTAGACTTAGGCGCTCTGGCTAAGTAAATGACTGCGTGAGCAAGATTTAATTGGGCTTCAGGAAATCCAACAAATTCAACTGCCCGTGCAGCTGCATCCGCTATTAGTAAAGCTCGCGAGTCCGCCACCCCAATATCTTCTGAAGCAAGAATAACAAGGCGCCGAGCTATAAACCTAGGATCTTCTCCAGCGTCTATCATGCGTGAAAGCCAGTAAAGTCCTGCATCCACATCCGACCCTCGAATACTTTTTATAAACGCTGAAATTGTGTCGTAATGCTCATCTCGGCCATACTGCAATGCCTGAACTCCAATTGCCCCTTCAGCGTCTTCAAGCGATACTTCATAATTAGATTCATCATTACGAGCTCGCGCTAACGTGATCGCTACTTCGAGACTGGTTAAACACTGTCGCCCATCACCCTCTGATGCGTTTGCTATGTGTTCGAGCGCTTCAGAAGTCGCTTCAGCATTTTCATATACAAGCGCTTTCGAAAGAAGTTCTAGTAAGTTTTCATGATTTAAAGGTTCTAGACGAAAAAGGGTACTTCGACTTAATAAGGGCGCATTGACTTCAAAGTACGGATTTTCAGTTGTTGCGCCGATTAAAACAATCAGTCCCGTTTCAACAGCCGATAGCAACGTATCTTGCTGAGCTTTATTAAACCGGTGAACCTCGTCAAGAAAAAGGATTGTTCCTTTACCATACTCTCCGAGCATTTTTTCTGCCTGACTAATCACTTCCCTTACATCTTTCACTGACGCTGAAACTGCGGATAATTGAACAAAAGCCTTCGCAGTAAATTGCGCAATCAACCTAGCAATAGACGTTTTCCCTGTACCGGGAGGACCCCAAAAAACAACAGAAGATACCTTATCTGCCTCTATTAAAGCTCGAAGAGGGCTTTCAGCCCCCAGAAGATGGTCTTGCCCTACAACGTCTTCAAGCTTTACCGGACGCATCCTATTAGCAAGGGGAGTTTGCTGAGTGAGTCGTTCTCGCATAGAAGACGTAAACAGATTTTCTTCATCAACCACAGCCTAGAAACTACTTGAAATTCTTCTTACGTGTGGTGAAACGAAGATTTGATCTANCTNATGATCATTTGCGGATGAAGAAGACTTTAGGACTAGAATCTTGACATGAGCTCAAGCGAACCCAGTCGACATGAGGTTTCGAGTTTTGAAGACGTAATGGGGCCTGCATCTAGTTATAAATCCGGCAAAGCTACAATCATCCACCTCAATCCAGATGAAAAAGATACTGGCCGAAGAATTGTTGACTTCTTTTCAGGCTTGGCTTACGGAACAGATGGCAGCTTTGAAAAAGTTGCCGAAAACATTTACCTTCTAACTCCAGCAGGAATGACCGGGTTCGCCACTTTCACATCTGAAGAATAGTAAATTCCACTTTCCTGATTTCAAAGTTTAAGTACTTGGGGGTATAAGGCGGAGTCCGAGCTCTTCTAGGTGGTTATTTTCAAGTTGAGTTGGTGCGTTCGTGAGTGGGTCAGCACCAGATTGTGTTTTTGGAAAGGCAATAACTTCTCGAATATTCTCTTCGCCAGAGAGAATCGCAGCTAAGCGGTCAATCCCGAAAGCGAATCCTGCATGGGGTGGGGCACCATATCGAAATGCATCCAGCAAAAACCCAAATTTTTCTTTGGACTCCTCTTCATTAATCCCTAGAATCTCAAAGATCTTAGACTGGATTTCAGGGNTATGAATCCTGACACTCCCTGACCCTAATTCCCAACCATTTAGTACAAGGTCGTATGCCTGAGATCTTATATCCAAATATTCTTCCCCCTGAGCTGAATCAAGTGCTTTCATATCTTCGGTATGAGGCATAGTGAATGGATGATGAGCTGGTATTGGACGTCCGTGATCACCGATCGATTCAAAAAGAGGAAATTCCGTAATCCACAGGTATTTCAATTCACCTGAGTTAACCGGTGGCCGCCCTATCTCTAGACGCAGAAGCCCAAGGACATGATTAACCGTTCTCCTCTTATCCGCAATGATGAGAACCATATCTCCTGAACCTGCAGAAAGGGCGGTGCAAATACCTTCGATTTCTTCATCAGACATAAACTTGGTCAAGGCACCTTCGAGGCTTCCCTGCTCACCGACTCTGAACCAAGCGAGTCCTTTAGCACCCCAGCTTTGACACTTCTCAGTCAATGCGTCGATCGCATTTCGGGCCAAATGGTCAGACCCGCCTTTGTAAAGAATCCCTTTAACACAATCGACTTTAAATACGTTTGCTTCTGTATCAGTGAATATGTCAGTTAGATCCATCANTTCCATACCGAATCGGATGTCAGGCTTGTCAGAGCCGTATCGCTCCATTGCATCATTCCACGTCATANGAGGTATGTCATCAGGTCGGGATCCGGTAATTGTTTCAGTTGAGTCTTTAATAGCTTCAGAGACAAAGTTGATGATGTCTTCCTGAGTGGCAAAGCTTGCTTCCATATCCAGTTGCATAAATTCGAATTGCCTATCCGCTCTTAGATCTTCATCTCGTAAACATCTTGCTATTTGGTAGTAGCGGTCAATACCCCCAACCATGCAGAGTTGCTTAAAGATCTGAGGGCTTTGTGGTAGGGCATAAAAATTTGTTGGATGCAGTCGGGAAGGGACCACAAAATCTCTTGCTCCTTCAGGCGTTGAGGCAATAAGCATAGGAGTCTCCACTTCAACAAACCCTTGCCTCTCCATTGCTGAGCGGATAGCACTATTGACCTTGGCGCGAATTCGAAGGTTCTTCTGCATTCGAGGTTTTCGAAGATCTACATAACGATGACGGAGTCGAATGTTCTCATCAACTTCGGTCCGCTCATGCATTGGAAATGGGGGTGGTTCTGCGATGGAGAGCACCTGGACTTCGCAATCCCCGACTTCAATTTCTCCTGTATCAAGCTTTTCGTTACTCTTACCTTCAAATCTGGTTCTTACAGTTCCAGTAATACTGACGACATATTCAGACCGAAGATCTAGCTTCTCATCGACGACACATTGAACCACTCCGGTGTGATCTCGTAAATCGATGAACGCAAGATGCTCACTATGCACTCGCCGCGTGTCTACCCATCCACAGACTGTTACTTGGGAATCCACGTCAGTCGAACGAAGCTCGCCGCAGTAATGAGTTCGCATTGTCATTCAGAATACCTTCCTTCAATACTGGCAACTAGGGCGGTTACCAAGCTAGTTCTTGGTACTCGTTCTTGAGAGCCATCTCCACGTAAGTCTCGAAGGGTAACTTCATTTTTCTCGAGTTCATCATCTCCAACAATAATTGCAAATAATGCTCCAGATCTATCAGCGACTTTCATCTGCGCTTTAATCGAACGATTCCCGAAGCTTCGATCTGCCCCGAGCCCATGGGCTCGAAGTTCATCAGTAATTTGGGTGGCTTGAGATCCACCAGTTAAATCAACGACGAATGCATCGAGGGGTTTCATAGGCCTTACATCTAGTTCTTCAGCTTCGCATGCAAGCAAGATACGGTCGATGCCAAGTGCAAAACCAATTCCTTGCGTGGGAGGGCCACCTAGTTCTTCAATAAGGCCGTCATAGCGACCGCCGCCACCGACCGCATTTTGAGCCGTCTGCAACTTGTCTGCAGTGAATTCAAACGTTGTTCGAGTGTAATAGTCCAGGCCACGAACCAATCGCGGTGATAGGACGAAAGGTATACCGACGGAACTAAGCCCTTCACAAACTAATTCGAAGTGATTTGCATCTTCCGGCGTAAGGAATTCCTGAATTGTCGGCGCAGCACTAATTATTTCAAGATCTTCCTCTCTCTTAGAATCTAAAACTCGAAGAGGATTCTTTGCCAGAGTTTCTCTTGATTCTGAACTAAGGTTCGCTGCTTTTGACGAAAGGTAAGAGTTAAGCTCTTGATTGTACACCCCTCTGGTCTCCGCATTTCCAAGTGAATTCATTTGGAGTGTAATGTGTTTAAGACCAAGAGATTCGTAGANCCTCCAAGCCAATGAAATTATTTCTGAATCAGCTGCAGGGTCATTCTCCCCTATAATTTCAGCTCCTACTTGAACAAATTGTCTAAAGCGTCCTGCCTGAGGTTTTTCGTATCGAAATTGCGGCCCCTCATACCACACTTTCCATGGGGTTATTGGACGATGTTGGGCAAATGCTCTACAAATACTTGCTGTTAATTCAGGACGGAGGGCTAAGTCTTGGGGCGTCTTGGGATCTTTATCCTGAAAAGTGAACATCTCTTTGGATACAACATCAGTATTTTCGCCAAGTCGGAGAAAGACACCCAGATCTTCAAACATCGGAGAAATNACTTGACCGTAACCNAANCGCTCAGNTAGTTCGGCAAAAGANTCTANNGCCCATCGCCATCTTCCAGCTTCNTCAGGAAGTATGTCTCTAGTCCCTCNAGGGGCTTGATAACGNGATTTNCTCATGGGAAAAGAATACAGGAGCGATCTAGGNNCGAATGTGATATTAGATAAACGACTGTTCTNTGNCCGANTCTTTCTTCCTTATNAGGACGTCCTACTCCAGTGNTAATCGAGTGCTTCTGCNAGNCGGTTNACTGCTGCATCAACACCAAGCATNTCNTATCCCCCATTTTCNGANACGGCNAAGAGNGCATACCTAACTTGATCTCCAGCNAATAGNGGCTTCTCANCTGATTTAGCNNTGTACTGATCNGCTCTTAATTCGTCNAGGTTTTTNCCCTGNACNCTTTCAAATCGCTCTAACGAATCGGCAACCGTAGANAGGAACTNNTCAACTTCATCNCTGACATATCCAACACCNTCTACTATTGGCGGAGTTAAGGTTCTCAATTTNTTGCTCTCNATNACCGAAATAGNTTTCTGGCTNTTCTNANNTNCACTTCCCTCTNNAGAAAACGANGACCNNNCNGAANANTTTGTGNCTNCTTTNGANANNCCTACCTTTCCNTAGGTNCGCNCTAAANNATCAAGNTGNTCATCGACTTCNTTNGGGCTNTANCCNGTTCGCTTCGTTATNGNAAANCGGACAGCTTCTANNTCATCTTGAGAGCGAATCTCTCTCTTCTTTATCAATAAGCAGATCTACTTTTTTCAGAAATCTACCAACCTCAGAGATTCTGTATCCACCAGAAGCGACCTTGCTGAACTTCTCTCGTTGAGCTTTGTCTGATTCCATCTGTAAACCCTTCAGAGACAAGGTCGAAAATACTTCCAACCTCTTTCCCATACTTTTCGACTATACGATCTTACATTTGGCCATGGTGGCCGGACATAATCCTATATGCGTCATAAACTCCATCAATCTGGCGAATGAGATTTAATAGCCAATCGAGATGGCGACTATCTCCAATTTCAAATTCAAAATTCATAACGCTAATACGATCAGCTCCAGTTCGCGTCGTACATCGGAGAATATTTACCCTAGCTTCCGAAAGGACGTTAGAAACATCGCCTAATAGCCTTGTACGGTCAAAAGCCTTAACCTCTATTGATGCAACGAACGTCCCATCACTATCATCATCCCATTCAACGTCTATTAATCGATTAGCGTGGCCAACAGCTAATGAAACTGCGTTAGCGCAATCACTTCGGTGGATAGAGACACCTCGACCTCGAGTTACAAAACCCATTATCTCATCTGGAGGAACCGGAGTGCAGCACTTTGCTAGCCGGACCATTATGTCGTCTACCCCTTCTACAATTACCCCGACTTTGTTATCTTTGCGGCGTTTCGCTCTTCCGACTTGTCTTTCACGGTGCGTAGGTAGAGCTGCGGCCAAATCTTCAGTTTCATCAGACTCTTCAAAATGGTTGAGCAACCTGCCAACAATACTTTTCGCACTGACATGTTGTTCACCAATTGCTGCGAATAGTGAATCGACATCTTGGTAATTTAAAAGTTCGCAAATCTCATTAACTGACGCACTATTTAGGAGTTTATTTGCAGGCAGTCCTTCTTTACGGAGAGATTTAACAAGTGCCTCACGACCATTGTCGATGGCGTCTTCGCGTCGCTCTCTGGAGAACCACTGTTTGATTTTTGCTGCAGCCCTATGGGTTTTAACGAACCTTATCCAATCTTGTGATGGGCCTGCCCCTTCCGCTTTACTTCTAAGAATCTCAACTGTGTCGCCAGATTCGAGAACTGTATCTAGAGGGACCAGCCGGTTGTTAACGCGAGCCCCACGACAGGAATGCCCTACTTCTGTGTGAATTGTATAGGCAAAGTCAACAGGAGTTGCTTGCGCTTCAAGAGTTACTACTTCACCGTTAGGAGTAAAGACGAACACTTCGTCATGATCTAAATCAAGCTTTAAGTTGGACATGAACTCACTTGGATCTTCTGTCTCTTGCTGCCAATCAACTATTCTGGCAAACCAAGTCATGTCGCTTCCTTGATCCCCTTTGTAATTAAAATGTGCCGCAACCCCGTGCTCTGCCCTGTGATGCATTTCCTTAGTTCGGATTTGAACTTCAAGTGGTTTCCCTTGAGGGCCAATAACTGTTGTGTGCAATGACTGGTACAAATTAAATTTCGGCATAGCAATATAATCTTTAAATCTGCCTTGTACAGGGTGCCACGTAGCGTGAATTGACCCTAGAGCTCCATAACAATCCTTTACGGAATCAACGATTACACGAATTCCAACAAGATCATAAATCTCATCGAATTCTCTACCTTTCAAAACCATCTTTTCGTAAATACTCCAAAGGTGTTTTGGACGCCCGCGTACTTCCGCCCCTATATGCAACTCATCAAGTCTGGCTTGAACATCCGAAAGCACTTGTGAGAGGTAGATATCGCGTTCTGGGGCTCTAGCAGCAACCATCTGGTCTATCTCCGCATACCTTTTGGGGTGGATTGTAGCGAAGGCTAAATCTTCTAATTCATTTTTCAGCTCTTGCATCCCAAGACGGTGAGCCAATGGTGCGTAAATATCTAAAGTTTCAGTTGCTATCCGGTGCTGTTTCCATTGTGGGAGAGACGCAACCGTTCTCATATTATGCAAACGGTCACCAAGCTTTATAATCAATACTCTCAAGTCTTTGGCTACAGCAACGAGCATTTTTCTCATTGACGCTGCTTGCTGAGCTTCCTTTGTGTCGAACTTGATACGTTCGAGTTTGGTAACTCCATCTACAATTGAAGCTATCTCTTCGCCAAACTTCTTTTCGATATCCTCTAAGCCAGCACCCGTATCTTCTACCGTGTCATGAAGTAAAGCTGCAGCAACTGTAGCTTCATCAAGACCAAGAGATGCTATGATCTCAGCGACTGCCACAGGGTGCGTAATATATGCATCACCAGATTTTCGCATCTGCCCATCATGAGCCTGACACGCCGACTCATATGCATTCCGGATAAGTTCATTCTTTTGGTCTGGGTGATGGGATTCAAAGACGGTAAGGACCTGAGCCAATTCTGAAGCCTGCCCTGCCTCAATACGGTCCCAAAGACTAATCTTACTTACGACGATGCTCATCTCTTAAAACTAACCTCAAACTCTTCTATTCGTACCTAATAAGGGTAACAGTTCTATAGTCATGAAGTTTTTGTTCTCCACCTAGGAAGTCGAGAGACACTAGAAATGCGAATCCAATTATGTCTGCTCCAATATGTTCAAGGAGATTCGCTGCACAAATTGCAGTTCCTCCAGTCGCCAAAACATCGTCGATAATCAAAACCCGAGCATCATTTGTCAGACTGTCCTTACGTATTTCGAGCTCAGATGTTCCATATTCAAGGTCGTACTCTTGAGCCACGACATCACCTGGAAGTTTCCCTGACTTACGAATCGGTATCAATCCGCATTTCAATCTATCAGCCAATGCTGAAGCAAATAGAAAACCGCGCGCTTCTATGCCAGCAATATATTGGATACCGTCACCAGCAAAGTGCCTCTCAAATTCATCCAATGCGAAACGAAACGCATCCTGATCACGAAGTAGAGGCGTAATGTCTTTAAACGCAACACCATCTCGAGGATAATTTAGGACCGTATCAATGTACATAGAGAGTTCCATATCTCCCCTTTAGGTATACCTCTGAATTATCGTCGTTTATTTTTCCTCGGCCGCGGTGGAATTGAGGGATTTGCCGGCTGAGAGACACTGGCCGAAACACCAGATTTTCTTTTCTTAACAGCTTCGCTCAATCGATAAGAGCGGCCTTTATCCGCCCCTTCATCGCCAAATTTTTCATGTAACCAAGTAGCAATGGGGGCAGCAACAAACAATGAAGAGAATGTTCCAATTAACAATCCGATAAGTAACGCAAGAGCGAACTCCCGGAGCGTAACAGCCCCCATAACTCCAGAGCCAATAACCAAAACAGAGACAACTGGAAGCACCGAAGTAATACTCGTGTTGACTGACCTCATCAATACTTGGTTGAGAGCTTGATCGACCACCTCACGATATATTGATTTCGCGTTAACCAACCGGTGCTCATTGTCTCTAACTTTGTCAAACACGACGAGAGTGTCATATAACGAATAGCCCATAATAGTCAAGAAAGCTATAACTGTTGCCGGAGTCACCTCAAGCTGAAAAAGGGCATATATTCCGACAGTGATAACGATGTCATGCGCAACAGCAACTAAAGCCCCGACTGCCATTTCCCAACGAAGTCGAACCGTAATGTAGAGAGCGATAATGACGAAGAACACTATCAGCGCCTTAACTGCTTTATCTGTAATTTCATCACCCCACGACGGTCCCGCAGTTGAAACACTTACAGAATTCGGGTCAGGATTCCCAGGATTCGCGAGTTCCGCAAGAACCAAAGTGATACTTTCCACAGTATCGACTTGCTGCTCGTCATCTATCTGATTTTGCACTGCTTTCGTTAACTCTGTTCTAACACGCAGAACACCTCCACCAGTCTGAATACGCGCATCAGCGAGACCCAAAGGCCGAAGCGCATCTCTAACGTCGTCAGACTGTAGATCATTAGCAACTGGGACTTCCCATGCCCCACCACCTTCAAATTCGAGCCCTAAATTCAAATTACGAACAAAAAGCCCAATAACGGATACAACAATTAAGAGAGTCGAAACAATGAGCACTCTAACCCAAATAGCTGAAAACGGTACAGCGGTTTCATTTCTGTACATACGACGAAGGCGACTCATGATATTTCCTCCTCCTGCGTTGGTAATCCATATAGCCATGGCCTACTACTCAGTGTGTTGGAGAGGCTAAGCCACTTAACGAAAGGACGAAGGAAGAAGTACGTCGCAATTAAATCCAAAATCGAGGCGAGACCCAACATCAGAGCGAACCCTCTAACGGATCCAGCCGTTAGAAAGTACAGGATGGCTGCGCCAATGAGAGAAGCTAGATTAGCGTAAAAAATAGTTTTGAAAGCTATAGGGAAAGACCGGTCTACCGCTGAACGCAGAGTTCTCCCGTTCCCAATATCCTCTTTGAGGTGCTCAAAATAAACGACATTTGAATCTAAAGAAGTACCTATAGAGACTATAAGGCCGACAACACCGGCGAGAGTCAAAGCCAGACTACGAGAAGTAGACAACCAGGCGAGGATTACCCAAAGCATCGTTCCGGAAAGAGCGAGTGAAAGAATGGCCGCTACACCAAGGAGCCGATAGTAGGTGAACATGAATAAAGCCACAAATGCCAGACCGACTATGCCCGCAATTACTCCAGCATCAAAGGAATCTTTTCCTAATGTGGCTGAAACTATTCTACTTGAAGGAGTCTCAAACTCGAGAGGTAAAGAACCGTACCGTAAAACCAAGGCTGTTTCTTCTGCTCGCTCCTGATCAAAGTCGCCGCTGATTGTTATCTGATCTCTTTCAAAATAAGGCGTCTGAACGTTTGGGGTGGACTCAGTGACCCCATCTAGGACAATTCCCAATTGAGAGGTAGGACAGGCAGGAGTTTGATTGAAGCATTGATTAGCTGCAGAGTTAAATAGGTCTATTCCATCTTGTCCGGAGCGGAAAATAGGAAGTACAAGCCACTCAGGCGGTCTGAACGTGGAATCAGCAGTTTCGAGGGCTGCCCCAGTAAGCATTGTCCGGCCTAAAACCAGACGACACTCAACTTGACCGAAGCAAACTTCGCTATCCCCCAAAAGGATGACAGGAAGTTCAGCATCATCTTCCTCAGGCAGCGTTGTAGGCATAGCTAAGGCATCTGCAAGAGTAAACCCAAGATTCTCACAACCAATGCCTTCCGGTGTAGATTCAGCAGTAATTTTCTTTGTGCCAGTTTCAATCACTGAGGACGTTTCATCAGCCGAATTTTCATCCCTGTCTGACGGTTGAATGCCCACAGGCTCATCATTAACTTCACTATCAGATTCCGATGGAATACTTTCCTCGCTCAAATTCACCTGTTCAGCAGGAATTCGACCACACACTGGACGGAAACGCAACTCAGCTGTTTGTCCTACTACATCCAAAGCCCGATCTTGGTCTTCGACTCCCGCGAGCTGGACAACTATTCGATTTGATTGCCGAGTGATGTCTGGCTCAGCAACTCCAAGACCATCAACCCTATTTCTAATAATCTCAACTGATTGGTCTAGCGCTTCGCGAAGTTCTTCGCCCTCAAGTTCAGTATCTTCGGACGGCTCCAAGACGACCTCAGCACCACCCTTTAAATCAAGCCCTAAAAGAACAGAGTTTCCCTCTATCAGAGACCAGGTGAGAAGCCCTGCGACAATAAGAACTATAGAAAGAAGCGGGGTAAGAAGTCGCTGTTTCATAATGGGTCAAAAAGTCGTTTAGTCTTCGTCGTCGTACTGGATCATTTCGGCAATAGATGCTTTTGAAATCTTTATCTCAACACCATCAGCAACCATTAGGAAGACAGTATCGCCGTCAAGATCGCTTATCGTCCCATAAATTCCTGAATCAGTTCTCACATCATCACCAACGTCAAGGACGCTCAACATCGCTCGCTGCTCCTTCATTCTTTTCTGTTGTGGGCGAAGTATCAGCAGATACATAATTACAAGCAAAATTGGAATAAATAGAATTCCCATAACATCATCCTATCTTGGGGAAAATAATTCTTTCAGTTCGCACATGGTACTGCGTTCAGACCATTATCCCTTATCAAAACACATTAGGTAGATAATTCCAAAGCTTCTAACCCCAAATTTCAAGGATTTCTTTTCGAAACTCTTGGAATGTACCCTTTGATATAGCGTCTCGCATCCGTTGCATCATATCGAATAGCCACGCTAGATTATGCAGGGTTAGAAGACGTGCTGCTGCTGGTTCCCCCACTGCTAAAAGGTGACGTAAATACCCTCGAGACCAATGAGAAGCTGGGCTTTGAAGGAAATACGGATCTATAGGGTCTTCACTTTTCGCATACCGAGCTGCTCCGAGATTAATTCTACCCTCTCTAGTTAAAGCCGTCCCATGCCGAGCGAGACGTGTCGGCCAAACGCAATCAAACATATCAACTCCGAGATTGACGGCTTCTACAAGACCAGCTGGGTCTCCCAAACCCATAAAATAACGTGGTCTATCAAATGGAAGAGTTCGTATGCTGGCATCCATCGGTTCAATCATTTCTGACCTACTTTCACCGACAGACAGGCCACCGATTGCATAACCATCAAATCCTATTTCAACTATTTGCTCACCTGACAGCTGACGAAGCGATAGATCTAGACCACCTTGAACTATCCCGAACTGAGCGTTTCTGAAATTTTCACTCTCTCTCCTGTATAAAAAATGTTTTCTCGCTCTCTCAGCCCAGATCCTGGTTCTGGTGACCGCAGTTTCAATTACTGATTTCTCTGACGGCAAAGGAGGGCAGACATCTAGGGCCATCTGGATATCCGCACCAAGCCCACATTGAATATCAACAGCATCTGTTGGCGTTAATCGATGGAGACTTCCATCATATGTTGATTTAAAAGTTACGCCTTGGTCATCCACTTCTGGCTCTAAGGAAAATACTTGGTAGCCTCCAGAGTCAGTTAAAATTAGCCTATCCCAACCTGTATAACCATGAAGCCCGCCTTGTGCCTTGATAATCTCAACTCCTGGCCTAAGCATCAAATGATACGTATTACCCAAAACTACGTCGGCACCAAGTTCTTCGAGGTCAAGTGAGGTGAGGGTACGCACTGCCCCTCGAGTTCCAACCGGCATGAAAGTCGGTGTATCTAGAGCATGCCTCTCCATGGAGAGTTTTCCGAGACGAGCAGAACCATCTATTGATTCCACAGCAAAATTTGGTGTTGGCTCTGCCCTCATTGTTCTAGTTTATGTATCCAACTTCTCAAATAACCTGTCTCTCTAGAAACATTGCATCCCCGAAAGAAAGAAACCGGTACCCATTATCTAAAGCCAGCGAATACAACTCACGCCATCGTGTACCGATAAACGCTTCGATCATTACCAACAACGTCGATCGCGGCTGGTGGAAGTTTGTGAGCAAAGAGTCAACAACTTTAAATTCAAATCCTGGCGTTATAAACAAGTTGCTCTTACCTTCAAGCTCGTGCGTTATAGCCACTGTCTCAAGTGCCCGAACAACAGTGGTGCCGATAGCAACAACTCTCTTTGAATCTAAACAAGCATCCCATACCTTCGGAGAAATCTTATATTCTTCCTCATGCATCGAGTGGGCCGAAAGGTCTGATGCTTCTATTGGGCGAAAGGTACCAAGTCCGACACTAAGCTCAACAAAAGCAACATCTGCTCCTGCTGCCTTTACCCCATCTAAAACTGATTGCGTCAAATGCAGTCCTGCGGTAGGTGCCGCTACAGACTTTTCTTCTTCGGAGAAAATGGTTTGGTATCGCTCAGCATCTTTCAAGTCGGTAGTTATGTAAGGAGGAAGAGGGACCTTCCCATAGTTCTCCATCAAATGCCTTATCGAGTTTTTCTTTGCTTCAATCGTCCTCACCCCGAGCGCCCCATTACCTATTACTTTTAAAACAGCTTCCTGAGATGAGTTGTATAGGAGAGAGCCTGATGGCACCTTTCGGCTTGGCCTAATAAGAGCTTTCCAACGCCCATCAGGCAACTCAGAAAGAACGAGCACCTCCACAGCCCCGCCAGTTTTTTTAAATAAATTGAGTCTGGCGTGCATCACTCTTGTGTTATTTAAAACAACAAGGTCACCTTCTCGGAGAAATGCGGGAAGGTCCCTTACATGCTTATGAAGAATAGTTTCTCCGTCTACAAGTAGCCGAGAAGAATCTCGAGGAGAAAGTGGGGCTTGAGCTATTGCTTCTGATGGCAAAGAATAATCGAAAGAAGATGATTCCATTCAAAACAGCATAAGCGCTAATTCAACTATTCAGTTATGAGAATAAATTCGGAGAGGGGCCTGAAGTTGAATCTGGTGGCTTGATACCAAGATGAGTCCACGCTGCGTCCGTCGCCACCCTTCCACGAGGCGTTCGCATAATAAATCCCTGCTGAATAAGAAAAGGTTCATAAACGTCTTCAACTGTTTCTGTTGGTTCTGAAACACTTATTGCAAGTGTTGATAGGCCGACAGGACCACCATTGAACCTTTCACAAATAGCTTTCAGGATTGCTCGATCGACCTTGTCTAGTCCACACTCGTCAACACCGAAAAGTTTCAATCCATCTACCGCTGTCTGCTTATCGATAACTCCTTCAGCCTTTATTTCTGCATAATCTCGAACTCTTCGCAATAGTCGATTAGCTATGCGGGGAGTACCTCTCGATCTAACGGCTATTTCATTACTTCCATTCTCGTCGATCTCTACTTGAAATATCTTCGCAGATCGAAGAATAATTTCATTTAAGTCCTTAGCTTCGTAATAATCCATCCGAGCTACTAAACCGAAGCGGTCTCGAAGAGGACCGGTTATTAAGCCAGTTCGGGTTGTAGCCCCCACCAAAGTGAACGGAGATATTGACAGCCGAACTGAGCGAGCTGCGGGGCCTTTCCCAAGCACAATGTCTAACTGAAAATCTTCCATGGCAGGATATAGAACTTCTTCAACAGCTCGATTTAATCTATGTATCTCATCGATAAAGAGAACATCTCCGGGTTCTAGTTTTGTGAGGATCGCAGCCAAATCACCAGCACGCTCAAGAGCAGGGCCAGACGTTGTATGAAGCGATACTTCCATCTCTCTGGCAACGATATTGGCTAACGTGGTCTTTCCTAACCCAGGTGGCCCTGCGAAAAGCAAATGATCTGAAGGGTGCTCTCTTTTTTTCGCAGCTGTAAGGATTATCGAGAGATGCTCTTTTAATTCAGGTTGGCCTATAAAATCATCGAGACAAGCTGGCCTAAGACCCAAACCTTCTAATTCAAAATCTATCTCTTGATCTTCAATTGAATTTTCAGGGGAAAGAAGCTCTTCTCTCATACATCTACCAATAGTCCTAGGTTCTCTTACGTTACTGTTGCCAGCTCTTGCAATGCGAGTTTAAGCAATAGAGAGGGTTCAGTATTGGATGGCAGGTTTTTCATTGCTAACTGGATTTCTTCCCTACCGTAACCAAGGCCGCTCAAAGCATCACGAACATCCCTACGGCTGGAATCCTCTATTAGAGAGTCGTTACCGTCCGAGTGATGGCCGTTGAGAGAAAATGAGTCCAAATCAATTTTCGATTGCAGCTCCACGATAAGTCGAGAGGCAGTTTTTTTACCTATACCTGGAACTAAGCACAATGCATCAGAATCCTCTTTAGCTAAGATATTTGCTAGTTGGTTAGGTGAGTGAGTGGACAGTATTGAGAGCCCCAACGATGGACCTACACCATGCGTCGATATAAGCGCTTCGAAGAATAAACATTCTTCTCGAGTCGGGAACCCGTATAGAGACTGAGTGTCTTCTCGAAAATGATGATGCGTATACACAAGTGCTTCAGAACCGGTTTCACCATACTGCTTTTGTGTTAAAGGCGGTATAAAGATTCTGTAACCTACGCCGCCCACTTCAACGATGATCTCCTGATCTTCGACTAATATCAACTGGCCGCGGAGGCTCCCAATTGTCATTTTGCCTCCACAGCCTGACGGGCCAAATAACAGAGAGCAAGCGCTAACGCATCAGCAGCATCGACGGGTTGAAGCGGAGTTCTAATTCCCAATAGGAGACGAACCATTTTTTCCATCTCTTCTTTATCAGCACCACCATGGCCTGCAACAGCCTGCTTCACTTCATTTGGAGAGTACTCAACTACTTCACAGCCAGAAGAGACGCCTTCAGTCATGACTATCCCAATTGCTTGCCCTACAGAAATAGCAGTCGCCGCATTATGTTGGAACAAAACTCGTTCAATCGCTACAACATCAGGTTTATAATCAGCAATCAGTTCTCGAACTTCGTCCCTTAATAAAGTCAAACGATATGGAGTCCCCATCTCAGGAGGGGTTTGGATTACACCAGCAGCTAACGCTATTTCTTTTCCATTTTTACGTTGGACAACCCCATAACCGCAACGTGATAACCCAGGGTCGACTCCTAATACGAACATATGTACGATAATAGCGCCTGCCCGAAGCTATAGGTGGACTTTTCGTACATAAAAGTGTGCCGATGAAATCAGATCGAACTTCCGATTAGACCATGAAAGATCACTTTATGGACTTCAACCCGCTATTTCTTGCATCACAGAGTCAGGTATATCGAAGTTCGCATGCACAGCGTCTACATCGTCCAGCTCATCTAAAAGGTCAATCAGATTTAAAACTTGTTTTGCTGCACCTGATTCCGTCAATGGCACTATTTGCGTTGGAAGAAAAGTAAGGTCTGCTGAAAGAAACGAAATCTCATGCTGTTCCAATGCATCCCGTAATCCATTAAGGTCAGTTGGATCGCTTGTCAACCTCCATGTATCTCCTTCATCGGCGAGGTCTTCTGCCCCGCTCTCTAAAGCCACCATCATCAACTCATCTTCGTCTACTTCACGGTCCAGAATAATTACGCCCTTTCGTTCAAATTGCCATGCGACCGCTCCAGGTTCCGCTAATGATCCTCCATTCTTGGAAAGCATCGATCTCACCTCTGATCCGGTTCTGTTCCTATTATCCGTAAGTGTCTCAATAAATAACGCCACACCGTTAGGGGCATAACCCTCATAGGTAACATCTTCGTAATTTACTCCTTCAAGTTCGCCGGTTCCTCTTTTGATCGCTCTCTCTATGGTGTCGAGCGGCACAGAATTATCTCTTGCTTTCTGATACATCGTCCGAAGGGTCGGATTAGCATCTAAGTCACCACCACCTTGTCTAGCTGCAACTTCGACTTGCTTAATTAACTTTGCGAAAAGCTTTCCACGCTTTTTATCGGCAGCGCCTTTTTTGTGCTTAATCGTTGCCCATTTTGAATGACCAGACATACTAAAACACTACCTCTGTGATCCTGATGGTTCCATAGATAAGAACATTTCGTGGATTCTTCCATCATTAGATAACTCTGGGTGAAAAGAAGCGACCAATATCGAATCCGTTCCACATAACACTATTTTTTCGTCGACCCTTGCATATACTTTCACACCTTCGCCGATTGATTCGACAATTGGGGCTCGGATGAATACCGATGGGAATGGCTCGTCAAGCCCGATGACATCGATCTCACTTTCAAATGAATCCACTTGTCTACCGAACGCATTGCGGCGAACTGTTATGTCTATTGCCTCAAGAGGCTTTTGGTCATCGCGCCCATCAAGCACTTCTCTAGCAAGAACGATCATCCCAGCACAAGTCCCAAATATTGGCATGCCTGCAGAAATTGATTCTTGAATTGGAGTCCTCATTCCATTCCAATCAAGCAACATAGAAATGGTTGTTGACTCTCCACCAGGGATGACAAGACGATCTATCTTCTCCAGATCGTCTGGGGTGCGAACTTCAAGTACCTCAACACCAAGAGAAGTAAATGCCTGCATATGACTGACATAGGCGCCTTGAAGTGCGAGAACGCCTACTTTCAAGACTCACCAACCGCGATCTTCTAACCTAATTTGGATTTCGTCCATTCCAATCCCAGTCATAGGACCTCCCAGCCCTCGACTGGCTTTCGCTACAATCTCTGGACGTGTGAAGTTGGTCGTTGCTTCCACGATGGCCTTGGCACGCGGCTCGGGGTCTTCTGATTTAAAGATACCTGAACCCACAAAGACTGCCTCAGCCCCTAGCTGCATTACGAGAGCTGCATCAGCAGGAGTGGCTATTCCGCCTGCACAGAACATAGGTACTGGTAATCGACCCACTGATGCGACTTCCTGAACAAGAGGTAGGGGGGCTTGAAGCTCTTTAGCCCAATCAAATAGTTCAGCAGAGTCTGCCTGGCCGAGCTTACGAATATCGCCCAGAATTGTCCGCAGATGCCTCACTGCCTGAACAACATTCCCAGTCCCAGCCTCTCCTTTACTCCGGATCATGCATGCGCCTTCAGAGATTCGTCGAAGGGCCTCTCCTAAATTTGTGGCGCCGCAAACAAATGGCACTTCAAAGGCCCACTTATCGATGTGGTGTTTTTCATCTGCAGGGGTGAGAACTTCAGATTCATCAACGTAGTCAACACCCAAAGCTTCCAACACTTGGGCTTCTGCAAAGTGGCCGATGCGAGCCTTCGCCATAACCGGAATAGTAACGACCTCTTGGATCCCCTCTATCATCTCGGGATCACTCATTCGAGCTATCCCACCATCAACTCGAATGTCAGCTGGGACACGCTCAAGAGCCATGACGGCAACAGCGCCTGCATCTTCAGCTATTTTCGCTTGGTCAGGGGTCACGACATCCATGATTACCCCGCCCTTTAGCATTTCGGCAAGACCGCGCTTTACTTTTACAGTGCCTGTTGTCTTTGCATCTTCTACGTTTTCTTCAGCCATACTTAAATCTTATCTCTAAATTTTTAGATCTAGGACATAGATTCTGATTAAGCAGATTAAAGCTCCGCCAGTGCGGCAATTCGACCACTTGTAGAAAATCCAGAATCAATCAGCGGTTCACTTGGGGGGTTAATCCACATATGTCTACAGAATCTTGGGTTATGCGTGGGCTCTCTTCCATCGGAGTAAAGACTTTCTAGCGCTTTCCCCAATCCAGGCGGATACCTCGTCAACCCAACAGCAGCTATATCTATTTCTGCGATGCTCCATGGGTCTAGAAATTTCGCGCCTACTTTTGAAACGACGCTAGGCAAAAAAGCCCAAGGCCATGCAATAAGTATTGCCAGAGTTCCTTCTAAGTATGATGTTCGGCTTCTCGATCTCGATAATTCATGAGTGATCAGTCCTTCTAGCTCGGTTCGTTTAACGCGACTCAGAAGACCCGATGTTACAACTAAGTTACTATGCTGGGGGTCGCGACCAACCATCATCATGTTTGGAGCGGCGTCTTCAATAAGGAAAAGTTGAGGCTTTCGAAATCCGTAGGAAATACAAACTCCCTCTACAAGGTTTGTGAACCGAGGGTGGGTCTTCAGATTGACTGGAACAGCATTAATTTTTTTTAGAATGAAGGAATCTATTTTTCTAAAAACAAAAAATATCCAAAGACTCGCGAGTCCCACAGAACAAGGAACCAAAATACCAAATTCAATGCCTATCAGGAGTCCAATTACGATAAGAATCAGTGAGTCGACTGTTGCGCAGGCAAGGAAAAGTACTGAAGCGCGGAAGGCCGCAACTTTTGGATTCATTAGAATTGGACCTGCACTGGCCCTTCAGCTTCATCTTCAACTTCGTAGAATTCTTCTTGTTCGAACTTAAAGATGCCAGCGATCAAATTGGATGGGAAAACTTCGATTTTGTTGTTGTATCCAAGAACACTGTCATTGAAATGCTGTCGAGCAAAAGCAATTTTGCTTTCGGTGCTTGTTAACTCTTCTTGCAATTCAAGAAAATTCACGTTTGCCTTTAGGTCTGGATAGGCCTCAGACAGGGCAAATAGAGATTTAAGGGTTCCTTCTAAAAGATTTTCATTCTGCGCTTGATCAACTGGTCCAGAAGCAGCCATTGCTGAACTTCGTGCTTGTATAACCGCATCGAAAGTTTCTTTTTCGTGCTCTGCATATCCCTTCACGGTTTCAATCAGGTTAGGTATCAGGTCATACCTGCGACGCAGTTGAACATCTATCTGCGCCCAGGCATTTTTTGTTCGGTTACGTAATCGAACGAGACTGTTATATTGCAGCACGAGAAATAAAAGAAATAGCGCTACAACTACGATAATTATGATGGTTGCAACCACGGAGCCTCCTTCCGGCTTCTAGTTTAATGATAACCAATCCTTGATGATCATTTACTCTCCATAAGGTTTTTTTACCTCATTCTGAAATTCCTTGAGTTCAGGGTGCGCTGTGTGAAAAATTGCCCCCCTTTAGCTAAGGGCACTTTTGGCGTTTGGGCAATAGCCTTTTGGTATATCTGGATATAGCGCTCGGCTAATTCAGCCATAGAGAACTCTCTGACTCTTAATAGGGCTGATTCAACTATGACTTGTGATGCCTCAGGTTCGTAGAGACCTATCTCAAGGGCTTTCGCCAAAGCAGTTGAATCGCCAGCTTTGAAAAGCAGAGCGTCTTTACCTCCTCTAGTTAATTTTGAATACCCAGGGATATCACTTGCGACCACAAGAGATCCTGATGCCATCGCTTCAAGGAGAACGATCCCAAATGACTCGCCACCCAATGAAGGGGCGCAGAACAACGAAGATTTTTGCAAACGCTCTATTTTCTCTTCTTCCGATATTCTTCCGAGCCATTTAATACGACTATCGTCTTCAGTTGCCTTCTGCAGGCGCTTTGTATCTGGGCCATCGGATGCGATCCAAAGTTTTACTTCATCTGGGAGAAATTGCATAGACCGAATAAGAATTTCAAGGCCCTTTCTTGGTTCATGCCTTCCGACAAAAAAAATAGTCCGCCCTGCTTGCTTTGGGACTTTCGAAGAATACCGGTCTAGCTCTATCCCATTAAACAAAATTTCATAATTCCCACCGAGAGCGTTTCTTGCCGTAGCAGCAGCTTCTTCCGAAACGGCGCAGTTCACTTCGACCCTATTTGCTACCCATCGAGCTGGCTTATTGAAGTATTCATAGGATTTTGACGGTCCGGACCGATGAAAAGTAGCGACAATTGGACTTTGCTTTAGAACAATCGCTGTGATCGTCGGGCCGGGTGCTAGCGGCTCATGTACATGGAGGAGGTCAAATCTCTCGTCTCTAAGGGCTCGAATAACTCGGAGCTGCGCTGATGGATCTGGCGCAAGTGGAGCGATAGAACCATTTGCCGCTGTGGGCAAACTATTTCCTAAGGGGGTTATCCCCGTGTCAGGAGGCGGTCCATCGCACGGGCCGAGGACACGGACATCAACTCCCTTATTTCGCAGTCCACGGGCCAAGCTCAGAATCTGGTTTTGGACGCCTCCAGGTATTGTGAGGCTGTAAGGGCTTATCATTCCGATGCGCATATCTTTATTGGTAGCCGATATCAGAGGCTTATGGGGCTTTTTCGAATTTCAAGGAATTTTTTCTTTGCAATCTGAAGCTCTCCAAAGCCCCATAGTCACTTTTCCAATTCGGCTGCATTAAGTGCCACTGCTCAGGTGCTGCTCTTATCAAATCTTCAAAAACGCAAATCAAGTCCTGCGTGGCTTTTGTAATGTCATCGCGAAACCTTCCTTTTGTTCTTTCCGTCTTAATCGGCGGGCAAACGACTGCATGGTGAGAATCCTCACGTTGGTAAACAGCTACAGGAAGCACATGGGCCCCTGTTCGGAGCGCAAGCGTCGCAGGCCCCGCAGGCACTGTTGTTCTTTCCCCAAAAAAATCGACCTCTATTCCGTTTCCTTCTATGTCTCGATCGCAAAGCAAACATACAACGTGATTTGCTTTTAATGCTTCAACGACTTGTCCACCAGCGCTTGGCCCTAGAGGAATAACGTTCATCCCAAAACCCTGCCGGTATTTCATCAAGAACTGAAAGAGCTCAGGAGGGCTTTGTTCTTCTACAACCACTGATACTTGGTATTTCGGGGAGCAGATTAGCCACCTCCCCGCCCATTCCCATCCACCAAGGTGCGGAAGTGCCAATATCGGGCCCACTCCAGTTCGCCAGCCATTCTCTATGTGCTCGAAACCTTCCACAGTAAACCCTGAATCAATTTCAAAATCTGTAAGGTCTTGTATTCTGGCTGAATCAATCCAGTAACGGGCGTATGTTTCAAAGGTCCGATGAATTTTTTTCTTCAGTTGTTTCGGTGGAAGATCCTCACCGTAAACTCGCGACAAATGTCGACCTACAAGCATCTTTTTTTCTTTAGCAACGCCAGCTGCCAAATAGGCCGAAAAGCGTTGAATAGGGCTCAACCAAATACGAGGAATTCTCCTTAGAAGGTAACTACCAACTCGATAAGCAGTTACGGCAATTGAAATCTTCCTCACGTTTAGCTTTAATCTCCTATAGGGGGCTTATATTTTTTGAAGCTTGCTTCCATATCTTGGCGAAGCGTTGGCAGGCGGTAATGCCAGTGAGCGCCAGCATGACCCAAAGAACAGGGATCAATATCCCATCGAAAAGGAGACCTAAAGCGAGAACGATAAAGCGTTCAGCCCGTTCCATAATTCCACCTTTTGCATCAAAGCCTAAGGACTCAGCTTTCGCTCTTTGGTATGAAACAAGCAATGCTGTAGCCATGAGAGCAACTGGGAGCATCATGATTCTCCCAGGTTCCTCTGTAGCTAAGTGCCAAGCTATTCCAGAAAAGAGCAGAGAGTCAGTTACCCGATCACTGACTGAGTCAAAGAATGCCCCGCGGACAGAAGCGGTACCGGCTGCCTTCGCTACCGCTCCATCTAGAGCATCTGGGATTCCTGTTAACAGCAGACAAATAAAACCAGCAAACATATGGCCACGGCCAATAACTATTGCTCCAGCCACTGCGACAAGGATTCCTACGACTGTTAATGCATCTGCGGAAATTTTTAGGCGCCACAAGACCACGCCGATGGGGTCCAGAACCTTGTCAACTACTGATCGTAAATTTCCGTCAAACACGTTTTCTCCTTTGAGTTTCGAACCCGAACCCAACTGGCGCAACCATAGCACTGATCATTGAAGAAACTTGTCCTTGTCTAAGAGATGTTAAGACTTTCAAGTCCAGTCTTCAGGATTCTCTTCCACTACTCTTTCGAGGACTTCCCCATTTCCTGCATCAATAATCACGACAGCTCGAAACTCCGGGTGGGGCTCTTGGGAATAAATCAGGAGGCGCCAAACAGGCTTACTTCCCCACCCTCGCCACATCATTTGTGCTGATGCAGGGCCAGCGGCGAAGCCTAAATCACTTTCGGCGAGCAATAGAGCTTGACCCTCATCAATGCTTGTGCTTGCCGAGGCAAAAAACGAGTAAAATGCAACGCATAGTATCCCTATTCCTGCATACATAAACCCAGTATTTGCAAGTGGAGAACCCAAAGCAAATATGCCAAGTCCAAGTGCCACGACTCCAACTACGAGATAGAGAAAGCCTGCTATTCGACGTCGGTCGTTATTTGGAATTTCATAATCGGGACTAGTAAAGGATACTTCGAGATCTTCAGGCAATGAGTCAGGTATCTCTTTTTCGTCTTCCATCGCTACCTCTAGCTTAGTTCATTCAGTACGATAGCTGGTTTCGTGATCGACTACCTATTAGTCGTGATCATAGAGGCTTATCAGGCCAGTTTGCCTGAAGCCTCTCCCAGGACGAAGATAACGTTTCGGGGATCATTCTGGCCTCAGCCACGGAAGTGAGAAAAGTTGTATCCCCTTTCCATCTAGGAAGGCAATGGACATGGAGGTGTTCGGGAATGCTTGCTCCAGCAGCTTCACCGATATTGACCCCAACATTAATTCCATCGGGCTTGTATGCGCTTTGGATCGCTTGCGCTGCAAGACGGACACCTTCCCATAGTTCGGCGTACTCTTCACTTTCCAGATTTACGAGATCACCAACTCTTCGCTTGGGAAGAACTAGCACATGTCCGCTCACATATGGGTAAAGATTAAGCACAGCAGCACAGTGGTTTCCTTGCCAAAGAACGTAGTTATCCTTATTTGGTTCTGAGTTAGCGGAGAATATATTTTCGAATACCGTACTTCTGTCGGTGTTTTTTTCGGCCGTATCCGGAGTTCGCGCTACATATTCTTTTCTCCAACCAGCCCAAATCTGGCCCAGTGCCTTAGTTCGGGGACCATCGGTCATAAACGGTTTTCAACCTCACCTTGTAGGCGTTCTATGAATTCAGATACTGGCACGTCGCGTTCTACTTCGCTCCCCCTCGGATTAACTCCAACGGTTCCGTTTGTCACATCATCACTGCCCGCCACTAGAACATACGGAATCTTTTGAGTCTTTACATCCCTAATCCGCTTGCCGAGTGGATTGTCGGCACGATGAAACTCGCATCGAAAGCCAGCGTCTTCCAATTGTGTGAGGATACTCGAGGCGTAGTCTGCGTGGTCATTTGCGACAGGTAGTACCGCTATTTGGATTGGCGCTAGCCATGCAGGGAAAGCTCCAGCATAATGTTCAAGCAGGACACCGAAGAATCTTTCGATAGACCCCATTAAAGCTCTGTGTATCATAACTGGCCTCTTACGCTCTCCGGAGGAGTTTATGTACCTAAGGTTGAATCGCTCGGGGAGATTAAAATCAAGTTGAATAGTTGATAGCTGCCATGATCGGCCGATCGCATCGGATACGTCAATGTCTATCTTAGGTCCATAGAATGCAGCGTCTCCCTCTTTGGTCTCAAATGGTAGTCCGTGCGTATCGAGCGCTTTTTCTAGGGCCTCTGTAGCAAGGTCCCATATCTGATCATCGCCAACAGATTTCTGGTAATCCCGTGTAGATAAGTTGAACGAAAAGTCCTCGAACCCAAATGCTTCCAGAACAGATATAACGAATTCCAAGAGATGTGCTATCTCCTCGGCAAGGCCTTCTTCAGTGGTGAAAATGTGAGCGTCGTCTTGGGTGAATCCCCGAATCCTCATAAGGCCGTGTAACGTTCCCGCCCGCTCGTATCTATAGACGGTTCCTAGTTCGAAAAGCCGAATTGGTAAATCCCGATATGATTTAGTCCCTGCGCGATAAATTAGGCAGTGCATCGGACAATTCATCGGCTTTGGGTAATACTCTCCGTTGTCCATTTCCATTGGGGGATACATTCCTTCAGCATAAAAATCTAGATGTCCGCTGGTTCGGAATAATTCAGCATTTGCAATATGTGGAGAGTAAACAAACTTATATCCCCCTTGCTCATGCCGTTTTCTACTGTAGTCCTCCATTAATTTTCGGATTTGAGAGCCTTTGGGATGCCAGACTGCTAAGCCTCCCCCTAGTTCAGAGGGAAAGCTAAGAAGATCCAATTCGTTGGCGAGTTTTCGGTGATCTCTTTTCGCTGCCTCTTCAAGTCGATATAAATGTTCTTTCAATTGCTTTTTGGTTGCCCACGCGGTCCCATAGACCCTCTGGAGCATTGGGTTTTTTTCGTCCCCTCTCCAATAGGCTCCGGCAACATTCATCAGCTTAAAATACTGAAGCTTTCCCGTTGAAGGCACATGAGGTCCACGACACAAATCAATAAATCCATCCCCGTTCCGGTAATAACTGATTGCGTTGGGAGCGGTCACTTCTGTCGAATCTGCTGCTTCGATGATTTCACATTTATATGGATGGTCAGAAAACATCTCAAGAGCTTCGCCTGCGGAGACCTCACCTCGAATGAAGTCTTGATCAGCAGCAATGATGTCTTTCATTTTGTCTTCTATCTGTTGAAGACTCTCATCACTAAGCTTATTTCCTTCGGGCATGGCAAAGTCATAATAGAAACCATGTTCGATAGGGGGCCCTATAGCAAAAGTAGCGCCGGGGTAAAGTTCTAAAACTGCTTGTGCAAGGACATGAGCCGTTGAATGCCGCAGAGTCTCTAAACCTTTATCAGAGTCGGCCGTTACGATATTAACAATTGCACCGTTAGGCAAAACCTTGTTGAGGTCTGTTTCTTCTCCGTTTACTTCCGCTATGAGAGCTGCTTTAAGGAGGCCCTTACCGATGTCAGAAGCTAGGTCAGCCGCTGTTGCTCCATCTTGTATTTCCCGTTGTGAACCATCGGGCAGCGAAACTGAAATGTTGGCCATAAGGCAATGGTACCTCTCGTGGTTGACTACTTCTGAGGATTTCTATCGGAAATTTTGATGAAGAGCCTCTGTTAGATTTCTCATGCGCTAGTTATGTCGATACCCAATAGGAGAGCTGCGTTAGAAACTCCTTCTCCTTTTCGCACCGCATCGTCAATAACCTCTAGAGCCATTGGAGTGTCGAGATCATTGTCTAAATGTTCTCGAACGGCATTTAAAGCTCCATCTCCTTCGCCGCTTTTCTTCCATCTCTCTAGGCGCCTTAACGCAGATTCCATTATTTCGTCGTTCCACTCCCACGAATCTCGATAGTGGAAGTTAAGTAGACCAAGTCTGATCGCACTTGGGTGAAATTCTTTTCGAAGATCAGAGATGAAGACAAGGTTTCCTAATGATTTTGACATTTTCTCCCCTTCCATTCTGACCATGGCTTGGTGCATCCAATGTTTAGAAAATTGTTTTCCGGTTGCAGCTTCTGATTGGGCGCTCTCGCACTCATGGTGAGGAAAGATCAGGTCAGCTCCCCCTCCATGAAGATCTATAGTAGCTGCACCTAAGTCTCTCATTGCTAGAACAGAGCATTCAATGTGCCACCCTGGACGCCCATACCCCCACCTGCTCTCCCACGATGGTTCATCATCAGCTGAAGGCTGCCAAAGAACAAAGTCCAGAGGGTCTCGTTTTTTGGGATCTTCTGGGTTGCCTCCACGTTCTGCGGCTAACTCCAACATTGTTTCTCGGTCTAGCCCACTCAATGAGCCAAATTTCTCGAATGAGCTGACTTCGAAATAAACGGAACCATCTACTTCGTATGCGTGTCCGCTCGTTAGAACCTGTCCGATGAACTTACGTATTTCAGCTATCGCTGATGTGGCTCTTGGCTCTGACCACGATGGAAGCATCCCAAGTACTTCCATGTCTTCATCGAATCGTGCGGTTTCTTTGGCAGCTAGATCTAGATAGTGGACTCCAAGCTCTCTAGCTTTTCGCAAAATATCATCATCGACATCGGTAACGTTTCTCACGCATCGTGTTTCATGCCCTAGGTCGCGTAAACGTCTCTGCAGGATGTCGTAAGTCATGTATGTGGCTGCGTGTCCAATGTGTGTGGCGTCATATGGGGTAATTCCACAGGTATAAATCCTGACAATTTGGCCAGGTTCAAATGGAACGACTTCTCTTCTGGCAGTGTCATAAAGTCGCATCAAAATTTTCTCCATTGAACTTAAGAGCGTCAATACCAACTGTAACCCCACGTGGAAGTAGAGTTGGAGATTGCAGCGCTGCTGGGAGCTATTCTAAACCAGTTATTCGGACTGATGATCTTGTTTTGTAGAGTCGATTCAATTGCAATAGAACTGCAGTAAACGCTTCTACAGGGGCGGCATTTGCCAAACTTCCGCAGTCGAGCCCTCGTAAATTCGGCATTTTTTCAACGATTTCGATTGTTTGTGCAATGGAATCCTGTTCGTCAGCACATACAAGAACATCACCCTCCATGTTATTTTCAATTTCACCAAGTTCTTTAGCTGGCAAGTGTTGGAAAGCCATTGACACCCTTGACATTGGAATTGCTGCTTGAACGTCAGCTGCGATTGAGCCTCTCGGTGGGTATAGGGCATGGAATTCATTACCTACTCGAGCAAGCGCATTTGCCATACAGATAACTAGCTTGCCCTGCAGCAGCTCTCGGAATGCCTTTGCAGTTGGAGCACAGGAATCCCAGGGAGTTGCCAAAACCACCATCCCTGCCCGCGCTGCTTCTTCGTTACTCACACCTGAAAGTTTAAAGTTGCTACTCTGCCATTGTTCAAGTGTGTCTTCAACGACTTCTGCCGCACGCCCAGAAGACCGAGACCCTATTTCAACTTCGTAACCCACTGAAGAAAGCCGAAGAGCTAGGCCTTTTCCTGCTGGTCCTGTACCACCAATGATGCCAATTTTCATGCATTGAACATACCTCAAACCATAAGTGAAAAGTCAATTTTGGCAATAGTTTCTTTTTTTTGCCTATGTTGATTACAACCGTTCACACCTGCAGGCCAGAACCCTAGTAACCTCATGACATTACGTCTACTGAAGGAGGGGCTATGGGGATGCTAGAAAATAAGCGTTTTTTGATAACTGGCATTCTTACCGACTCCAGTCTTGCTTTTGCCGTTGCCCAGTTGGCTTTATCAGAAGGTGCTGAACTAGTGGCTACTGGAGCAGGAAGAGGGATGAGGTTAACCGAAAGAACCGTAAGAAAGCTCGATGGCGATGTGGAAGTTATGGAATTTGATGTCACAGATCCTAGTCACGTATCACAAGTCCAAAATTTATTGTCGGATAAGTGGGGCAATGTTGACGGAGCACTCCATGCAATTGGATTTATGCCGGAGGTTGGCCTTGGTGAAGACTTCCTTGCAGGCCAATGGGAGGATCTTTCGTTGGGGTTCGAAATTTCTGCCTACTCCTTAAAAACCGTCACTGAGACTGTCTATCCGCTGATGCAGAGTGGTGGATCAGTAGTTGGACTTGACTTCGATGCAAGTTTTGCTTGGCCAGCTTACAATTGGATGGGTGTGGCTAAAGCCGCTCTCGAATCAGCTTCGAGATACTTGGCTCGTTCCTTGGGTCCAGATAACGTTCGCGTCAACTTGGTTGCTGCAGGGCCAATACGAACAATGGCTGCAAAGTCTATTCCTGGATTTAAAGAATTTGAGGATGCTTGGGGCTCTCGCGCTCCCCTAGGTTGGGATGTTAACGACAGGTCTGGTGTGGCTAAAGCGTGCGTCGCGCTACTCTCCGACTGGTTTCCTCAAACTACAGGGGAAATTATCCACGTCGATGGCGGATACCACGCTATAGGGGCATAAGCTCTTTCTCAGCTTTGTAATTGACTACTAGCTGAGCGATCAATTTTGTCAGTCTCGTCGATAATGTCTCCGACAATCGATTCCAAAACATCTTCCAACGTAACTATTCCGATGTATTCGGATTTCTCTCCCACAACGGCGAAATGGATCTGCTGCTCACGCATCAATCGGAGAAGTTCATCGAGATACATTTCCGAAGGGATAAATAAGAGTTCGCGGACGATACCATCCTTCCCCTTATCCATTACTTCTATTTTTTCTGAATATAAAAGGTCCTTAACATGCAAGAACCCAACTACTTGACCATCGTCAACTACTGGAAACCTACTATGCCCACTTGCTGCTGCAAGAAGGGCCATCTGTCCATATTCTTGACCTTGTTCCACATAATCGACTTGTGACCAAGGCACCATAACGGAAGAAACAGGCTGATCATGGAATTGAAGGACACTGGTGAACAAGTCATGGCGATCTTTGTCCATCTGTCCGCTTCGTTTCGCTTGCTCAAAAAGGTTCTGCATGCCTTGTGAAGTGTATGCCACTCCAATTTCGGCAACCTGTTTAACGCCAAAGGGCTTGAGTAAAAGCGCTGCTATTTGATTCAGAAACCAAATAATCGGTTTGAACGCAAAGACAAAAGCTCGGTGAGTTGCTGCTAACTGGCAAACAACCTTTTCTGGGTCAGTAAGCGCGAAGTTCTTAGGAACCATTTCTCCTAAAACCATATGAAGAAACACCACGAAGAATATCGCTATCCCAAACGCTAGCCAATGCGATACCCCTGAAGGAATCTCAAAGGCTCCATCGAACATTCTCTCCAGAATAGATGCGAAAGCTGGCTCCGCGACTAAGCCGAGTCCGAGGGACGTTACCGTGATACCAAGCTGAGCTCCTGAGATAGCTAAAGGCAAGTCCTTCATTAGGCCTAACCCAAATTTTGCAGATTTATTATTTCCCTTTGCTAACTGCTCCATCCTGGTCCGTCGAGCTCCAATAAGAGAGAATTCGATAGCGACGAAAAAGCCATTAAGGAATATTAGGACAAGTGTTAGGAGGATTGCTAGAGCTATAGTCATGACTTCATCGTCCCAGCTCTGATTGTTTACTACCGTAAAGTAGATTGGAGACAGGCTCCGTTAATCTAAGTCGAGCTATGCGAAGATTATCCATCTCTAAGATTTCTATTTTCCATCTTTCATAACGGAACATCTCACCCGGCGAAGGTATCCTTTGGAGTTTTTCTAGAGCAAATCCGGCTATGGTCTCGTACTGGCCATCTTGGATTTCGAATCCGCACATATCAGCTACTTCATGGGGGTGAAGATTTCCGCTTATAGTAAAAACTCCTGCGCGTTCTTCTAGGCCGTTTTCAACGGCAGCATCGTATTCGTCCTCGATTTCGCCAACAATTTCTTCCAAAAGGTCTTCGATTGAAACTATCCCTTCTGTTCCTCCATGTTCGTCAACCACAACAGCCAGTGGGATTCTTTGCCGCCGCATATCGGTCATGACAGAAAGCAAGTCCCGAGTTTCTGGAATTGCCAATATGTCTCCCATGACGGTTTCGACAAGCTGATTGCTTCTCAACTTAGGGTCTATGACCAGGGCTGACTTTACATGTGCTATTCCAACAACGCTGTCAAGGTCATTATCTACAACTGGAAATCTCGATAAGCCAGTAGATGCACTAAGTTCAACTAAGTCAGTAATTGTCGACCCTTGTGGCAAAGAATGGATGGCGAGCCGTGGGACCATCACCTCGTTTGCGCTTTTCCTAGCAAATCGAAGTGACTTTGTTAACAAGTCAACTTCGTTAAAGCCAAGAGTCCCCTCCTCTCCTGAAGTTCGGATCAAGGAGCTTAGATCTTCTAAATTTGGGACGCGTTCAAGCTCTTGCGCAGGCTCAACACCTAATCGGCGCGTTAACCAGTTTGAGGTGGCGTCAGAAAGCGCAATTATCGGCTTTGCGGCGAAGCTATACATACGAAATGGTTTCGCCAGAGCTTTTGCAGTCAGATTGGTTTTCGCAATAGCTATATTCTTCGGAACTAGCTCTCCTAATATCATCGCTGCGAACGTCGCCAAAACAATCGCTAAAGCAAGTGAAACGCTCTCTTTAGCGCTTTCACCAACAATGCTACGAACCGGACCCTCAAGCATAGAAGCTACGGTTGGTTTCGCTATAAAACCAATTAGCACTGCAGTGATAGTTATCCCAAGTTGCGCACCCGTCAACTGGTACGACAATTCTTTAAGAATTTTCAATAAGGTCTTAGAGTGCCGATTACCCTCACGAGCTTCAGACTCTACGCGTGCACGATCCACTGCAAGAAATGCAAATTCTGCAGCAACAAAAAAAGCGGTAGCAACTATTAAGATTCCTACGGCGATGAGTCCCCATGTAGTATCTATGACTCCACTTCCTTACTGATGCAGCGCATCAATACCGGTTTAGATCGAACAGGTGTAACTCTTCTATACGACATCAGTAATTCCATGATAATTGAAGACAGCTCCGGTCACACTTCTAGAGAAGAGTTCTTGTAAAGCGCTGAAGGATATAGTGGGCTGAGTCCATCTCCAAGCACAGATTGCGGGAAATACCTTGAAGCATTCCTTCTCTAAAGAGAAACACACAGAGGGGCAAGACCTCTCAAACAGTAGCTTCCAGAAAACTGGAGTGGCTTTACGATACCAACCTCCGACAAATAGAGTCCACCCGAATAAAGAGCTTGGGTGGATGAGAAGACTGCTACCAATAGCAAAATCTCACAAAAAGTCTCTATACATAGGACTCTTTACTGGAGTTATCGCTCTCGTGCTAAATGTAGCTGTGCCAGCAATGGCCCGGAATGCAATTGATGCTGCGTTGGAGACAGACAGAGAAGCCTTAAAGACTTGGGCGATCATTCTAATTTCCGTAGGGGTGGGAAGGTTTCTTTTCGGCGCCCTATACCGATATTCTCTTTTTCAATTGGCTTGGGGAGTAGAAACGGACCTCCGGACCTTGCTCTATTCTCACCTAACCAAACTAAGTTTCTCCTACTTTGATAGAACACAATCAGGTGAAGTTATATCGAGAGCGAATAGCGACATTCGTTCAATTCAAGTTCTACTTGCCTTCGGCCCTTTAATCGGGATGACGATCATCTCTTTCATCCTTGCCTTCGGGTACATGATGACTTTACATGTCCCCCTAACACTTGTTTCTCTCATTACCCTGCCAGGTGTTTATTTTTTTGGACAAAAACTCCGAAGGGTCGTCTTTCCTTTAACTTGGGTCAGCCAAGCTCGGCTAGCTGAGTTAGCTACTATCGTTGACGAAAACGTAAACGGAATCCGAGTCGTAAAATCATTTGCGGCAGAGAAACACCAAGTCGGACTCTTACAGCGAGCAGCAGAGCACATCAAATGGGTAAACGTAGAGGCAATACGAGCCCGCGCTAAATATAATCCCATCATTGAATCTCTTCCCAGAGTTGGGATGGCGCTAGTACTTCTATACGGCGGGCATTTAGCGATTGAAGGCAGTGTCTCCATAGGAACCTTATTCGCTTTCAATGCCTATGTGATTATGCTCCAAGCCCCATTTAGAATGTTTGGCTTTCTGTTACTTCAAACGCAACGAGCGTCTGCTTCTGCTCAGCGCATTTTCGAAGTAATCGATGAGGAGCCGACGATCGTCGACTCCGAAAACGCTACTCACTTACTTGATGTCGAGGGTTCAATTGTTTTTGAAAATGTTCATTTTACCTACCCAAGCAAAGGAGAAGAAAGCGGTCCTATAGCATCTCGCCAAATAGACGAGGTTCTGTCTGGGTTCAACCTCACTATTAAACCGGGAGAGACGATTGCGATAGTGGGGAGAACTGGGTCAGGAAAGTCGACAATAGGCCGCCTTCTAAATCGTTTCTACGACCCGACATTTGGGAAAATACTGGTAGATGGAAAAGATATCAGGAACGTAACTTTGGACTCTCTCCGTCATCAAATTGGAATCGTCTTTGACGAACCATTTCTGTTTTCTTCTTCGGTTGCAGAGAACATAGCCTACAGCAACCCAAATGCCTCTTTGGAAGAAATCGCATCAGCAGCAAAAGCAGCGGAAGCTTCAGGGTTTATTGAAGAACTCTCCGAAGGCTACGAAACTGTGGTTGGAGAACGAGGGTATACGCTTTCTGGAGGCCAGCGGCAACGGATCGCTTTGGCGAGAACGTTATTGGAGAAAACACCAATTCTTGTTCTTGATGATGCAACGAGTGCCATCGACGTAGAGATCGAAGCAAAAATCCATGATGCCCTGGCTAAGCACCTATCTGGAAGAACAACAGTTTTAATTGCCCAGCGGGTATCGACAATATCCTTGGCGGATCGAGTAGTTCTAATAGAAAATGGGGTTGTTGTTGCAGATGGTACCCACAGCGAACTTATGGCAAACGATCAACGATATGTTTCCATTCTGGCTGAAGCAGAAGAGAACGGCCAGCAGGACTTAGGTGGCAAGCATGACTAGCCCTTTTGGATCAAGCTGCAAACCCTATATTGATTGGGAACTACTATGAGTTTTGGTCCTCCAATAGGCTTTGGTGGAGCTAACTCTGTGACTTCTTCCCGTGACGCAGGCTTACCCTACGCGGGAGTTCCAGGCCATCTCCAAGAAAGCGTCAACAAGGTTTTAGAATCTGAGCCCGACCATCCAGATTCGGAAGTGGCTTTCGAATACCAAATAAAAAATCAAGAGTCTTTCACGCTTAGAAGCTTTCTCGCACCCCATAGACTGAAACTTCTTGGCGCCTTACTCTTAGTAATAGTTGAAAGCATCCTTCTGCAAGCAGGCCCCTTATTAACGAAATTTGGAATCGATGAAGGAGTTGTTAAAGGAAGCAAGGGCGTCCTTGTAGTTGTTGCGTGCGCATACCTCGGAAGTATCTCACTTCACGCATTGAGCGCCTGGTATCGAATCAGGTTCACGGGAGCTTTAGGCGAAGCGTTAATGAAAAAACTGCGCATTCGGGTTTTCAGTCACCTTCAACGTCAATCTCTTGATTTCTATACAAATGAGAAGGCTGGAGTTCTGATGACAAGGATGACGAGTGATATAGAAGCATTGTCGCAATTGTTTCAGGAGGGGCTAGTGAACTTTGCTGTGCAGGCCTTAACAGTTGTTGTTATCACAGTTGTATTAATTATTATCAACCCGTCCCTTGCTTTAATAACTCTTCTCCTCGTGGTCCCAATTACCCTTGTGCTCAGTGAGTGGTTTCGGCGCAAGTCCGAACACGCTTACCGGCGAGTCAGAAATAGAATTGCGGATGTGCTCGCTGACCTACAGGAAAGCCTTGCAGGCATTCGAGTCATTACCGCACATAACCGCCGCCGACATAATGTCATCCGACATACAAACATTGTTGGTGAACATAAGGATGCGAATCTTGATGCAGTAAAAGCAGCTTGCGTATATACACCTGGAACGGAAGCAATCGCTATCATCGGGCGTGCGCTGGTTCTTCTGATCGGCGGCCGCATGGTACTTGACGGAAGTCTTAAGATTGGTGAACTTACCGCTTTTCTTTTGTACCTTGGAGCCTTTTTCGCTCCGATCCAAACGCTGACGCAGCTATACAATGGATATCAGCAGGGTCAGGCTGCCACCGCAAAATTACGGGAGTTGCTGGCTACGAGGCCAAGCGTCATCGAACGTCAAGATGCAGATCCGATTCCTCTCATCAGTGGAGAAATACAGTTGAACAATGTTTGTTTCTCCTACGTTCCCGAAACGCAGGTCTTACATGAGGTAAACCTAGATATCAGTGCTGGAGAAACGTTAGCTATTGTAGGGCCCACCGGCGGAGGGAAATCTACGATCGCTAAGCTCGTGAGCCGTTTCTATGATCCTGATCAGGGGAATATCACGATTGATGGCCATGATATTCGTGACGTCACCTTGAGTTCTTTACGCTCTCAACTTGGGGTTGTACCTCAAGAGCCGTTTCTTTTTGCGGGCACTGTGCGAGACAACATTGCGTTCGCTAACCCAGAAGCGTCAGATAAAGAAGTCTGGAATGCTATTGAATCCACTGGCTTAACTCCACTTGTATCTTCGATGAAAGACGGAATAGATACAGTTATTCATGAACGCGGCTCATCGCTGAGCGCGGGTGAGCGTCAGCTCGTAGCTCTAGCTCGAGCCTTTCTCTCCCAGCCAAGAGTTCTAGTACTCGACGAAGCTACATCAAATCTTGATTTACAGTCTGAACACACTATCGAGAAGGCACTTGACTCACTATTAGATGGACGGACCGCCATAATTGTCGCCCATCGGCTAGCGACGGTCATGCGCGCAGATAGAGTCGCTGTGGTTGATGGAGGAAAAATTATAGAATTAGGAAACCATAGTGAACTTTTAGAGAGACGAGGAAAATACGCTGATATGTTTCAGGCTTGGAAAACGGCAGTGGATCAATAGAGATATGAAAAAAGTAGCTTTCTCACTCGATAACGTTTCTCTTGAACGCGATGGAAAATTTATCTTACGGGGTCTTGATTTCACGGTTCATGAAGGTGAAAGGTGGGTTATCTTTGGCCCTAATGGCTCGGGGAAGACGTCCTTGCTTCGGATCGCTAGTTTTTATTTACACCCAAGCAGTGGGAACGTTGAAGTCCTAGGGCACCAACTAGGTAAATCTGATATTCGAAAGATGCGGCATCTTGTAGGTTTTACAAGCCAAGGATTTGCTAATCTTCTACGGCCGAATCTTACCGCACAGGAAGTTGTGATGACGGCGAAATATGGCGCCCTTGAACCATGGTGGCATGATTACACCGAAGAGGACAGAGAGAAAGCACAATTAGAGATGGAGCGGATTGGGATAGGACCATTATCTCTTCAAGCTTTTGGAACTCTGTCTTCTGGAGAGCGTCAACGCGTTTTAATTGCTCGAAGCATGATGAGTGATCCTGGTTTGGTTCTCCTTGATGAACCTGCTGCTGGCCTAGATTTGCCAGCTCGAGAGGACTTACTTGAAGGCTTAACGCTTATCTCTCAAGATCCCTCGGCCCCTCCCATCGTTCTTGTTACTCACCATGTTGAGGAGGTCCCTGCTGGCTTCACCCATGTTCTTTTTCTTCGCGAAGGGGCTGTAGTCGCCGCTGGACCTATTCAGGAGACCTTGAATGATAGCAACCTTTCAGATACCTTCGGAATGCATTTGAAGCTCCATACATCCGGCGGGCGATGGAGCGCCACAGCTATTTAATGGCACTACATTGAATCCGGTTGGATTGCTACCAAAGTCCCTTTCTTGACAGAGATTTTTCCGATCTCTTCATTAAGTTCATTACTCAATCCAAGCGAGGACTCGGAAAGAAGAGTAACTTCTTCTAACTCCCAACGAAACCCTTGTAAGGAAACACCATCTGCTATTCCCCCCATTGCGAAAACCGATACGGTTGCTCCGTTCTTGCGGTAGATGTTTGCCCCGCCACTGGTAAAGGTGCAGTAGGTTTTCCCGATTAGAGCATGACAAGACTCAAAATAAGGAGCAGCGGAAGCTAAGGACGCGATCATACCGAAGAGTTGGTCCACTCTTCCGGAATCAGATCCTATTGCTAATAACCGGTTCGATACTCCCCTTGCATAATCAAGCGCTAGCTCGAAATCTGACTTGTCTTTATCACTAGGAAATTCTTTAACCTCGATTTTCTGCTGGTATGCCCACTGGAGGCCACTGGTTGAGATGGAGTCAAGATCACCAATGAGTAAATCTGGTCTGAGTTGCAGGCTAAGGGCGTGGTCCAAGCCTGAATCTACCGCTATTAGAGTTGAAGGTGTTGGGATATATTCGATCGCTTTTTCATCAGGTGCTGGACCTCCGCAGATGAGAACAACGGGTTGTTGAAGGTCTTCTGCCATGACGCCCTTTCACAACAGTTGAGAGTTGATTGTGGGTACTGTATCGGCTTTATCTGCGGCCGCCCTTACCTCGATAGAAGATTTTTCCTGCGATCAAGACTGCGACGAGACCTCCAATGCAACCAGCGGTTGTCGAAATGAAAGCTGAGAAGCCGATAGCGGCAAAAAGTAAAGCAACGACAATAAACCCCCCTATAGCTGTCAATGGGACGATTAAGCACCCTATTCGTTTAGGCTCTTCGAAAAAGTCATTCATCGTGCTTTTTGTTCTTTGTAACGACCTTGTGATGAACAGTTATGCTTGTTCGCGATCTCACCCCTTCTATTCTGAGGACTTTGGATACGTCACTATAGTGCAGCGCTCTTTCTTCAAACTTTCCGGCAATCGTTGCATTCTGGTTATTGCCACACCCCGGTGCCCATAAGCAGAATCCAACAGCACCTATAGCAGCAGTAATGCATGCGGCCCACAGTCCATTGTCCCATCCGTCAATAACTGATTGCGCTACCGTGTCCAATAGGACAAGCCCGTTTTCTCCAAGTGATGGAGCGATAATCGCCGCAGCTGCAGGAGTTTCCTTCACTCTCTCTATAACTTCCTGAGGTAACCCTTCAATGCCGCCTAGTGATGAACGGTAGCCGGCATTGAAGATCGATCCGGAAAGGGCGATACCCACAACAGCACCAAGTTCGCGCAACACATCGTTTAATGCGGAAGCGACGCCCTGCTTTTCCATAGGGAGCGCTTCAACAATAATTTCTGTTGCTGGCGGAGAAGCAAACCCGATTCCCGCCCCATAGATAATCATGACAACAGCAAACAGTAGAAAGCTACTGTCCGTCTCGAGAGAAGTTCCAAGATAGAAAGCTCCTGCGAGTAGAACTAGTCCGAGAGTTCCAACAGTCCGAAATCCGATTTTTCTCGTGAGCGGTATCGCTATTGCTGAAGCTGGGAATAGCCCTATAGCCGCAGGCATAAGACTCAGTCCCATATCAAGCGGGCCATATCCGAAGACAAAAGCGAGCAGCGGAACGGTGAGAAAGAAAAAGCCGAATGCTACCGTGAACTGGACAAGTAGAGAGAACGAACCGGATCGCACTCCCCGATCTGCAAACATGCGCACGTCGAGTAGCGGCCGAGGAGTATGCCGTTCCCACAAGACGAAAGCTACTAGGGCTAATGTGCCGATGATGAAACTGAAGACGATAAGAATTGACGACCAGCCTTTTATTGGTCCTTCCATGACGCCGAAGACAATACCGCCAACGGCAACGAAGGACAGCAAAGCCCCTAAGGGGTCCATATTGGCTTCATCTGGATTGGAAGAGTCAGGTAGGTAAGACCAGCACAGGAGAAGAATTGCCCCAGCGAGGATCGACATTGCGAGGAAGACACTTCCCCACCAGTAGTTTTCCATGAGCGCCCCTGAGATAAGCACTCCAGACAGGCCACCAAAAAACACAGATGCTGTCCAAATAGCGACACCTTTGACGCGCTTTCCTTCTGGAAGCGTTGTTGTGATCGTAGATAGTGTCGCGGGAAATATTAGAGCAGCCCCCACTCCGCTGACTGCCCGACTTGTGATCACTAACGAGACATCTGAGGTTAGAAGCGTTGCTGCATTTGCCGCCCCCAAAATAAAAATCCCTATTAGAAGCATGCGGCGACGGCCATATCGGTCCCCTAAAGCTCCGGCAGGTAGTAAAAGCGTGGCGAGGAAGAAAGCATAAATATCGACCATCCATTGGACATCAGATTGGCTTGCCCCTAACTCTCTGGAAAGTTCTGGGAGTGCGACATTAAGAGATGAAATATTAGCGACAACAAGGACCGCTGAAGCTACAGCTGCCGACAATATAAATATCGGGCGGGGTGAGGCTTCTTGGCGCATCTTCAAAGTGTTGCACTCTCTCCTGTTACGAGGAAAATCCTCAGTCGGAAGTTCTATCCCTTCGAAACCACCAAAAGATAAAAATCAGTTGGGTGTTTCAGGCTACTCTCATGAGCTATACGAGGTGAAGCCCCTTAGCCCGTGTACCCGGGAGCGTCTTCTGGTCTTTCAGACAAGCCAGCATCTGATGGGAAGTAGTCGTTACAGTTCACAACCCCATCACCATCGTCATCAACTTCACAATCAGCCCAGTCGATCCATTTATCTAAAGGCTCAGAGAAGACGAAGGTTGTCGGTGTAGGAGTAGGTGTAGGAGTAGGAACTTCAAGATTTCTACAAACTATGTCGGCGATGTTATTACTCCCCTGAGGTACAGTAACGGCTCCAACAACAGTCGAAGAGGCGAGGTTAAAGAAAACTACTTTATCATCTCCGTCACTTGCAGAGAAGATAACTTGTGAGCCATCTAGACTAAACACTGCATCGTTGGGGAAATCGTAACCAACGGTAGTCACGTCAAGAGTGGTGGTGAGGGTATGCGTATTCGTATCGATAAACCCAATCGACTTCGTAGGGCCTATTACAACTAGAGCTTCTGTTCCATCAGGCGAGAAATCCATTGCTCCTGGTTCATGGCCTATGGTAATGGTAGTGATTTCAGCAAACGAAGAGGTATCAACAACCGAGATCCTGCCATCGGCTGCATTACCGATATACGCGAAGTCTCCTGCAGGACTAAA
>PAYW01000030.1 GCA_002715425.1 Actinomycetota bacterium
ATTGTGAACTTGTCGACGCTCTCAACTCTTGGAGATTGAGTAACGGATCCTCCCTGATATCCAGTGAAGATTTCAGATGATAAAAAGCGTGCAGCAAATGGCCCAAGGATATTAATAGCTACTCCTGAAATAATATGGTCAACTCCAAATCCCACCGTTGCTATAGCGTGGATGAGGCCTCCAATTGCACCTCCAATAATGCCAATTAAGATTCCCGTGTATGGCCCGAAGTTAAATGCCCCCCAAGCTCCGAACCAAGTTCCAAGTATCATCATGCCCTCTAGGCCGATATTTATAATTCCTGCTCTTTCTGCGAAGAGCCCCCCAAGTCCAGCTAGAAGAATAGGAATGCTCCATTTAAGCGCTGTTTGGGAAGTGGTCATTGCAGTGAGGTGGCTCGTCTCGTTTTGCCCTAATTCTTGTACGAGTGTTAAGACAAGAATTCCAAGGGTTGCGAAAGAAGCCCATCTCGCCCATGTAGGAAGTCGTCGGATCTGGTTCAAGATCATTGTGATTCTCCTTCAAGGAGAGCGGAGGCAAGTCTGGCTTCTTCTCTAATTCTGAATCGTTGAACGACTTCGTATGCGATAACGGCTGCAAGCAGGATTATCCCTTGCATGATGAAGACAATTTCTCGTGATGCTGAACCGGTTACTTGAAGGACTCCTGAAGCAGTGTCTAGAAAAGCAAAAAGAAGGGCGCCTATTGCTATTCCACCAGGGTGATTTCGTCCGAGAAGGGCAACTGCAATCCCAGCGAATCCTAATCCTCCAACAAAGTTCGGGTTAAACCTCCCGAGTTTGGCAATCTCAGCCATCCCCACCAACCCTGCAACTATCCCAGAGAGCACCATTGCACCAAGAACCATTTTTTTGTCAGATACACCCCCAACACGGGCAGCGAAAGGATTAATTCCCGTTGATCTAAGGTCAAACCCGAATCTCGTTCTATTGATCAGAATGTGGTAGAGAATGCCTACAGCTACAGCAACTAAAAATACTCCAGTCAGTTCCTTGCCTTTTCCAATTTCACGTGTGAAAAGTTCAAGCCAGCTATTGATATTTGGAATGAGCCCTGATTCGTCAATAGGTTCTGTGCCAACCCCGAGATTGGTTGCAGTAGCATCAACTGATCCACCAGCCTGCCACTCTCGAACAAGCCAGGCAATCAGCCCAGAAATCGCTATAGCGTTAAGCATGATAGTAGATATAACTTCATTCACACCTCGAGTTACTTTAAGAACCCCAGCAACTCCTGAATATGCTCCACCCACCAGCATTGCTACTAATAAGATCAGACCGACATGGAGAACTCCTGGTAACGAGACTGAGGCACCTACATATGCTGCGACAATTGCCGCCAGCCTGTATTGACCTTCCACTCCTATATTGAAGAGGTTCATCCGAAAGCCAATAGCTGCGGCTACTCCGGAAATATATAACGGAGTAGCTCGGTTAAGAATATCTACTTGGATTTCCAGTCTGCTGCCATATTCAAACATGTCTCCGTATGCGGTGAAAGGGTTACTGCCGGCGATGAGGAGAAATATGGAGGAGGCAATAGTTGCGAAAACAACTGCTGCGAGCGGTGCTGCCAAGGCAAGCATGATTCGGCGAACGGTTTCGTTCTTCACTCAGCGCTCTCTTCAGTGGCTGCGCCGGTCATATATGCGCCTAGGCTCCTTGGGGTGATTTCTGAAGGGTCGAGCTGAGCAACAATTTGGCCCCGGAACATTACGACTATTCGATCGGACAAGCCGATAAGTTCATCAAGGTCAGCAGAGATTAATAGAGTAGCTAATCCTTGGGATCGTGCTTGGCGTATTTGTTCCCACACTGATGCTTGGGCACCGACGTCTATGCCGCGAGTTGGGTGAGAAGCCACCAGAACTGATGGTTCTGATACCATTTCACGACCCACTATTAGTTTTTGTTGATTCCCACCTGATAGTGCATGAGCGGACACTTCAACGTTTGGAGTTCGTACATCGAATTCACTTCGTATGCGCTCAGTTTGGGAGCGAGATCCTTCTCTATCAATGAACCATTGGTTCCATCCTCTAGAGAAAGGTTTTACGGTTTGGTGGCCCAGGGCAGCATTTTCCCATAGTGGAGATGTTAGGAGCAAGCCTTCCTCTTGCCTGTCTTGGGGGATGTATCCTAAGCCGTTTTCGCGGCGTGATCGAACAGAGGCGCTAGTAATATCGCTACCAGTCATGTGGACGCTACCGGCATCTATCTTTTGGGTGCCTAAGATCGCTCCTACTAGTTCGTGTTGGCCATTGCCTTCGACGCCTGCTATTCCCAAGATCTCACCCTGTCGTACCTCTAATGAAACCGCATCTACTATTGGTCGTTCGTCTTCGTCAAGCACAGTCACATTATTGAGTTCTATGCCAATCGCCTCACTAATTGCCGAATCGGTAATCATCGGTTTTGGAAGCTCTGAACCCACCATCAATTCTGCGAGGTCAGTGGCTGAAACCTCAGATGGTTTGACAGTCGCAACGGTTCTTCCTTGCCGAAGAACCGTGATCGTGTCAGCAATTTCTAGCACTTCTTCGAGTTTATGGTCGATAAAAATGATGGTTGCGCCGTTAGCTTTAAGTTCTCTCATGTTTCGGAAAAGCTCTTCAACTTCCTGAGGGACAAGAACAGCAGTTGGTTCATCAAAGATTAGAATTTTTGCGCCCCTAAAAAGCACTTTAATTATTTCTACTCGTTGTCGTTCACCAACTTCTAGGCTCTCGACTAAGTCGTATGGGTCAACTGTAAGTCCATAAGCTCTCCCAACTTCATCAAGGTGTTCACTTGCGGAATCAAAATCGATTAACCCGCCCTTTTGTATTGGTTCTGCGCCAAGAATGACGTTTTCGAGAACTGTTAATTGGTTCGCAAGCATGAAGTGCTGATGCACCATTCCTATCCCTGCTTCAATAGCTTCATTCGGTGACTGGAAAGTCCGACGCTCACCGAAAAGATTCATTGTTCCTTCGTCAGGAGGCTGCATACCATAGAGGATCTTCATCAGCGTTGATTTCCCAGCTCCGTTTTCACCACAGACGGCATGAATTTCACCTTCCTCAACAGTGAGATTCACGTTGTCGTTCGCGAGAACTCCCGGGAAGCTTTTCGTTATTCCGATGAGTTCGATAGCCGGTTCCAAGACTTCTCCTTGTATATGCAACGAGTGAGGCTGGTATCCCACACCCTACCTAGTTTTACAACCGTGGTGAAGGACCAGCCTCACTCGTTATGAGTTTTTTCTAGTTGCTAACTCAATTATTCCATTGAGTCTGGAACTGAAATATTCCCTGCAACGATGTCAGCTTTGAAAGCTTCTAGTTCGTCGACAATATCATCAAGGTATCCGCCTGATGTCGAGTATCCGACGCCATCGTCACTTAGGCCGAATGCTGTTTGGCCTGCTTGGAATGTTCCATCGATGTGACTTTGGATAGCGAGGAAGACTGCATTGTCAACTCTCTTGAGCATAGAAGTTAGGACGTACTCTCTGACAGCTTCGTCAACTGTGTTGTACTGGTCAGAGTCAACTCCGATACCCCATACTTTCGAGCCTGAGCTTTCGCTTACTTCCATTGCGGCTTCAAATAGGCCGGCCCCGGATCCTCCAGCTGCGTGGTACACAATATCTGCACCATCTGAGTACATGGCTAGAGCAATCTCTTTGGCGCGGTCTGGAGCGTTAAACCCATCAAAATCTGGGAACTCCGTGATGTACTGGGAGATGATATTGATGTCTGGGTTAACAGCTTTCACTCCGGCGGTGAATCCAGCTTCAAACTTCTCAATTAAGCCGAAGCAGCATACACCTCCGATGAAGCCAACAGTTCCCGTCTCTGTCTTCAAAGCCGCAGCGGCTCCGACAAGGAATGACCCCTCATGCTCAGCAAAAGTTAGACCTGCTGCGTTATCGGCAATTGGCCCTCCAGCTTCAAAGTCCATCATTGCGTCATCGATGACGGCAAAGTTTGTATCTGGATTGTTTGCTGCGACAGTTGCTGCATCGCCAGCGAACAAGAACCCTACAGCTATGACAATTGGGTTGTTGTCAGCTTGTAGTTGAAGTAACTCAGCACGATTTGATCCATCGTCATTTGGCGATGATTCGCTAAATTCTATTCCGAGTACAGATTTTGCACATTCAATGCCTGCTGCTGCGGAGTCATTAAACGACTGATCTCCACGTCCGCCGATATCGAAAACAAGCCCTGCGGTCACACCGTCTCCGTTGTTGTCTCCATCTGGACATGCTGCCGCCTGTCCGGCATCTTTGTTAACTCCGCTGCCTCCGCAAGCGCCAACAAAGAGCCCCAAGACTGCCACAAGGGTGGCAATCAACTTAAAATTTTTACTCATTATTCCCCTCCACTTGGTGAATATATGTCGGAAGATTTCCCGACTCGGATGAAACACTAGTCGGAACATTCGCTATGCGCTCATTAAATGGACAAATATGCAGAAAATAAACTGTGAAAGTTAAATATTCACAGTTTTTTGAGAAATTCTTCTGAAATTCACTATCTTTCTTCTCTGCGGTACGCCTGACCAAGAGCTGCTGGTGCAGATGAAGGTCGGTTTCTGGCCCTAATAGAAATGACAATAAGAACGCCGATGGTGAGGAGATATGGGATCATAGAAAGCAGGATCGGAGAAAAATCGACACCAAATGTTTGTAGTCTGGTCTTTAAAGCTAGAAGCCCACCGAAAAGAAGCGCTCCAATGGCACATCTACCTGGACGCCACGCACCAAAGATAACCAACGCTACTGCTATCCAGCCTCTTCCAGCTGTAACTCCTTCAGTCCACTGAGGAGTAAGACTCAGAGTTAAATAAGCACCAGATGCTCCGGCTAAAGCGCCACCCATAGCGACAGCACCCAAGCGGAGTTGAACGACTGAATGGCCTGAAGCATCAACGGTTGAAGCAGATTCGCCAGCCCCTCGAAGGGCTAATCCGGTTCGAGTTCTTGTAAGAACAAAAGATGTTGCAATTCCACACACAACAGCGAAATAAACAATCGGAGATTGAGTGAACAGAATCGGCCCGACCCACGGAATATCCGATAAGGAACCCCAATCGACCGGTGCAAGTACTGCTCCAGGGGGTCTTCCCACAGCATTTTTCCCTACAAATGCTGCCAACCCTAGGCCGAGAATAGTTAGCGATAGTCCTGAAACTACTTGTTCTGCCCCAAGAATAACAGTGAATAGTCCATGGATGAGGGCGAAAAATGCACCAACCAACATGGCTACTATGAGCCCCAGCCACGCATTTTCGGTTTCGAGGGCAACCATAAATCCTGTGACAGCTCCCATAGCCATCATCCCCTCGACTCCGAGATTAAGAATCCCAGCCTTTTCTGAAATGAGTTCACCTAGGGCGGCAAGATACAACAAGGCTCCAAATGAAACAGCTGCAGTTAGCAGTCCGATCATTGACGCTTCACTCACTTGGACCCTCCTTGATTACCTGTTTCTCTTTTTGGACACGCTTTAGGCTGTAGCTACTGAATACGCCAGCTCCGATTGCGCCAAAGAGAATGAGAGCTTGCAGGATCGTAGAAACAGATGACGAAACCCCCATTGTCTGGATGCTAAGCCCTCCAACTTGCACTGCTCCAAAAAGCAAGGCCACCGCAGCGACCCCTGATGGCCTCATAAGGGCAAGCGCTGCAACAATAATTCCAGCGAAACCATATCCTGCTGAGATTCCTTCAACGATGCGATCCGCATTGCCAGAGAGTTCTATTCCCCCAGCAAGTCCTGCAATCCCACCACTTAGAACTAAAACAGTAATAATCTTACGCTTCAAAGAAATTCCTGCATACCTAGCTGTTTCACCGGATGACCCAGCTACACGAAGCTCATATCCCCATGCCGTTTTGCTTGCTACAAGGCCGAAAAGGGCAATGACCACCAGAGCTATTACCGCTCCCCAATGCGCCCGTTCAAATAGATCCGGTAGGCGAGCCTCACCCGGCAGCATCGGAGCTAAAGGAAACCCTTTTGATTCAGGATCTTTCCATGGTCCATGAATGAGCCACTGAAGCAATCGCAGCGCAACTTCATTCAACATTAGTGTGGTGATGATTTCATTGACGCCTATTTGTGCTCGGGCGACAGCCGGGCCTAAACCAAGTAAAGCACCACCAAGGATCGAAGCGAGAAGCATGATAGTAATTAGAAGTGGGCTCGGCCAGCCTTCACCGATCCTTGCCATCCAAGCAGCCATCATAGCTCCAGCGAGGATTTGCCCTTCAGCGCCGATATTCCATAGTCCCATGCTCCCCGCGACAGCAACCGCTAATCCTGCAAGACCCAAAGGAACCGCACGATTTAAAGTTATAGACCATGATCTTGGGCTGCCCACCGAGGAGTCGAACATGCGTTCATACACTGCCATAGGGTCATGCCCAGAAAGAACGAGCAGGAGAATTCCAATTGCAAGAGCTGAGACAAGACCGATAAGGAAGGCTAGTGGCTGCCCGCCTTTGATTGCTTGCTCTCTTCGAACTAGAACAAGGCGTCCCATCAGTTTTGCGCCTCTCCAGCCATAGCGGCTCCGATGTCATGACGCTCCGAATTTACCGGATCAAATTCTCCAACTATCTTCCCGCTGTGCATAACAAGTAGGCGATCCGAAAGTGTAAGGAGCTCATCTAGATCTTCAGAGATAAGAAGAACGGCGACCCCAGCGGCGCGCTCTGCTACCAGAAGGTCCTGTATAGCTTTGACTCCTTGGACATCTAATCCTCGTGTGGGTTGCGCTGCAACTAAGACCTTAGGCCCACCACTTAATTCCCTTCCGACCAAAAGTCGTTGAAGATTCCCACCAGAGAGGCCAGCTATCGGTTCATCCAAGGGCCCAGTTCGAACGCCAAACTTCTCGACAATATCCTGACAATGCGTCGACATCTTATCGTCAATTAGTAATGGGCCTTGCCGCAATCCCTTATAGTTTCGAAGAATAGCATTCTCGATAACACTCAGTCGCGGCGCTAGTCCAACTCCGATGCGGTCTTCTGGAACGTATCCTAATCCCGCCCTGAATCTCTCTACCGGAAGCGCATTGGTTAGGTCGTTCCCATTTATTTTGACCGTGCCGGATTTAATCGGTCTAAGTCCAGCAACGGCTTGGGCCATCTCACGTTGTCCATTTCCTGACACACCAGCAATTCCGACTATTTCTCCACTGTGGACGTCAAGGTTGAAATCAAGAACTGCAGAAAGATATCGGTCATCTAGCGCTTCAAGTCCTCGAACTTCAAGCAAGGAAGGTCCTCGTTCGCGAGGAGGAGGACGGTTGGTAGTGACAGGAGATGAGCCAACCATAAGGCCGGCTAGTTTAGATGTTTCTGTGTCTTCAACTTGCAATGAAGCTGCAACGGTTTTCCCATCTCGAAGCACAGTAGCTTCATCTGAAAATTCTTTAACTTCATGGAGCTTATGGCTAATGAAAATAACTGACCTTCCTTTGTCGGCCATTTCTCGTAAAACATTTCCAAGTTCGTCCGCTTCTTCAGGAGTTAATACGGCAGTGGGTTCATCCATGATTAGGATTTGGGCGTTTCGCCAAAGAGTCTTAAGGATCTCAACGCGTTGTCGTTCTCCCATGGATAGCTGCCAGATCGGGCGTGCTGGGTCAATATTGAGGCCGAATTGCTGAGCTAGTTCCTCAACCTGCGATTCAATAGATCCTTTTCGGATAATACGCTCTGCAGCTCCAAGCACAATATTTTCTGCAACAGTAAAGGAAGGAACGAGTTTGAATTCTTGATGGACCATCCCAATTCCAGCAGCAAGCGCATCAGAGGGGGACCGAAACCAATGTTGCGACCCATCTATTCGTATTTCCCCTTCATCCGGCCGATACATCCCTGCAAGGACATTCATTAGGGTAGATTTACCGGCACCATTTTCTCCCAAAACTGCGTGAATGGTTCCTTGCTTGACCTCTAGTGAGGCCCCGGCATTCGCGACTACTCCTGGGAAGCTTTTCCAGATATTGGAAAGATCTACAGCTAAAGGGTTACTCATAATTAAATAGTTGCACAGACGCGGAGACGGTACCAGCGGAACACGCCGCTGGTACCGTCATTCGCGTCAGGTTTTTATCAGCCTGTAGAGCCGATGACGCCTTCAACAAAGGTGGTCATTCCGAGCATGTCGCCGTCGCTCATGGTCTCACCAGCAGCAACAAGAACGCTTCCATCTTGAGCATTGATTGGACCCGTGAACGGATGGAAAGAGCCATCTTCAATCGCTGCTTTCTTTTCTGCGACTAGATCCTTAATATCTCCAGAGACATCGTCAGCAATTGGGGCTAGGTCAACCACTCCGTCGGCCATTGATCCCCACCAGGCTCCACCAGAGTAGGTGCCGGCTGCAGCCTCGTTGATGATTTGGGTATACCGTTCACACCAGTCCCATACAGGGGCNGTNAGGAACGCATTTGGNGCAAANGCACTCATATCTGAGTTGTATGAAACCCAGCGGANTCCAGCAGCTTCNGCTCTNTCNCCNGCAGCTGTTGAGTCTTGGTGCATGGCGATAACGTCGGCTCCGGCATCAATTAATGCTTGGGCAGAGTCGCCTTCGATGGCTGGGTCGAACCAAGTGGTTGTCCAAACTACTTCTACGGTTGCATCAGGGTTAACGCTTCGGACACCAAGTGTGAAGGCATTGATTCCTCTGATGACCTCAGGGATTGGGAACGCTGCAACATAACCAATTTGTCCGGAGGTAGTTGCAGAACCAGCAACGATGCCAGAGAGGTATCGAGGTTCGTACATTCGGCCAAACGTGTTTCCGAAGTTGGACCCGTTGTTCTTGTAACCAGAGACATGGTCAAAAACAACATCGGGATATTCGGCTGCTAAAGCTTCCATATCATCCATATAACCAAATGAGGTTCCAACAATTACGTTGTAGCCTTGGTCAATGAAATCTCTTGAGTAGTTGGCGAANTCAGCAGTTCCTTCAGGTACTGATTCAACATACGATGTCGTTGCACCGGTTGCTTCTTCAGCACAGCTTCGNCCTTGGTCGTGTGCATATGTCCANCCAGCATCNCCTGGTGGCCCAACATAGATNAACGCCGCTTTAACGTCACNGCTNCCATCATCGTCATCGCCGCATCCCGTGCCGAGAGCAGCNAACATGCCAACCATCGCAAGAAGAGCGACAANTAGCTTCCATTTTTTAAACATTTTCCCTCCAGATTNAAAATTAAATTATCNNAAACCGTTGTGCCGGTTTCACGACACGCTAGCCGCCATTGTCTACTCGTGCTTGATCCAAACCAACAATCAGCAAAATTTTTTATTTTGGAAACAATTTTGTGACGTAGGCGACTTGACAAGATAATAATCATCATTATTATTATCTTGTAGTGCTAGGGGGAAAATTTTGGCTTCAACAACGGAGAGTAACCTTATAGAAGCTGCTGCTGAAGTATTTGCNGAGCGTGGCTACGANGGGGCAGGTGTAGCAGAGATTGCCCGTCGCGCTGGAGTGACCACAGGGGCAATCTATAGCCGCTACCGAGGTAAATCTGAACTCCTTTTTGAAGCTCTCGATTCCGCTTTAGAAGATCATTTAGATGGAATCCTTGCCAGCTCTCAGCAAAACTCTCCCGCTGATATTCTCTCAAGCCTCGGGTCAACTCTTCTAAACAATCATGGTGCGCAAGATGCTCTACTTCTTGAAGCAATAGTTGCGAGTAGGCGAGATTCAGAGTTATCCGAAATGCTACAACGTAGGTTTGAAGACCAAGGAATGCGATTAGCGAAGATAATTGAAGAGGCTAAAAGCGACGGACTATTTGATAGTTCTATTGATACAAAAGCCATTGTGACTTTGGCTCTATCAATTAACCTNGGATTTACCATCTTTCGAACAATGGAAACACCCATGCCCGAATCACACGAATGGCAAGTAGTCATCGATCGTGTTATTTCATCAGCGCTACCAGCCCAATAGGAGGACTTTATGTCAACANCAGAAATNCAAAGAACTGATCAAGAAATTCTTGATAGAGCCACACAAGATGATATAGACGCTATTGCAGCATACAATCCTGATCCAGACGCGGTTTTGCATGAAGTACAAGATCAAGCTGATGCAATATTTACCTGGGACTATGAGAAAGGCAGCCGCCCTCGTCTTGACAAACTTTACGAGAAAGCGAAAGTCTCCCAATGGAACGCCCAAACAGATCTTGACTGGTCAATCGAAGTTGACCCACTGAAAGCATTCAGTATCTTTACNGAGATATCTAACACAAACACAGGCCACTGGACCGAACATCCAGACTCACCGGCAAAAAATTGGGGTGATAAAGAATGGGATCAATTCAGCATTGAATCTTTTGCCTGGCGATTATCGCAATTTTTGCACGGTGAACAAGGAGCGCTTCTTTGCACTGCGAAGATAGTTGAAACCGTTCCATGGNTTGATGCAAAATATTACGCTGCAACCCAGGTCGTCGATGAAGCACGACATGTTGAGGTATTCAACAAATATATCGATGAAAAACTCGGGATTAGATATCCGGTAAATCCTCACCTCCAGCTTCTCATAGACGATGTTATTAACGACAGNCGCTGGGATATGACCTATCTCGGGATGCAGATAATGGTTGAAGGTCTAGCCCTTGCAGCATTCGGTATGATGCATCAGGTCACCACTGAGCCGCTTTTAAAGAAACTATTAAGATACGTGATGGCCGATGAAGCTCGNCATGTAGCATTCGGAGTTTTAAGCCTTCAAGAGNTCTATCAAGATATGACAGCTCAGGAAGTAAGAGAACGACAAGAATTCGCTTTTGAAGCAGGTATTAGGATGCGCGATCGCCTACTTCAGCAGGAAGTCTGGGACAGGATGGGCTGCGACGTCAAACATGCNGTGAAACATGGACTCGATATCCCTGATGAAGATCAAATATTTAGCCAGCTATTATTCTCTAAAATCGTGCCAAACTGCCGCAAACTTGGCCTACTCGACGCTGGGGATGGATGGCTTAGAGATCGGTTTACAGAAATAGGNGTTATTGAGCTTGAACACCTAGAAGACACTGGAGAAGAGTACGAGTCGTTCACGCTTGATGAGGAGACTCCAATACCGGCTGCTCATTAATAAAGCCTAATAGGAGACGAAAANCAGGCCAGTGCAAAACCTACAATAGATAAAAGCACAATNAAGAAGCTCATAAGNCAGCTCTATTTCTGATCTGAGCCGGACCAATTAACGGTGAGATAGGTCAAATCCCGCAGTTGTTGANCTCGTTTATGAATTCCGACCTAAGTTCGGCTTACGGCCATGATTAGCTTTTTTTCGCCGAGCATTTGCTTTCTTTTTCTGTGTTCTCTTTGACATAAACCCTCCGGTTTCTTCATCCACCATACAAGAAGCTTCAGCAACTCACGACTACTGACGGTAGCCTTCGAAGATATGGAAAAATTCGGATTTGTAGGATTGCCCAACGCAGGGAAGTCTTCACTTTACAATGCTCTCACCGGCGGCTCAGCTCTTGCTGCACCATACGCNTTTGCTACAACTGACCCAAACGTNGGAGTAGCTAAAGTTTCNGATCNCCGCCTCCAACTCCTTTCGACAATGAGCCAATCNAAAAATACCGTCCACGCNAGNGTNCAATTNACAGACATCGGNGGNTTNGTCGAAGGAGCNAGCCAAGGTGAAGGNCTCGGNAATCAGTTTNTNGCNAATATNCGNGANGTAGATGCAATNGTCTACGTNCTNAGAGCATTTNAGGACCCNGATATTCCNGGNGANCCAGANCCACTNGANCAANTACGNGTTCTNGANATTGANTTAACNCTTGCNGATTTAGAAACATTNGAAAAACAANTNNNAAAAAAAGTNAAAGTNNCACGCATTGANAAAANCATNGCAGNAGANGTAGANGCNATANAGANNGCNNTAGAAGCNCTCTCCAACGGAACGCCGATTTATCGAAGTACTTTATCTGAAGAAGAACTTAGCTTTTTAAACCACTATTTCCTTCTTACAGCCAAACCTGTTCTTGCAATAGTAAACATTGGTGAAGACCAATTAGCTATTAGCGAAGAGCTAACAAAACCTGTGATGCTAGAACTTGAAGATAAAGCCGAAGTAATAAGTGCTTGTATCCAACTCGAGGCTGAAGCAGCTGAGTTACCTCCAGATGAACAGGTCGATCTCCTAGAAGGTCTAGGTCTCGGAGAAGGCGCTCTACCCAGATTCGTCAAACAGGCATATCATATTTTGGGTTTACGAACTTTCCTGACAACAGGGGAAAAAGAAAGCCGAGCTTGGACATTTCGAGAAGGCTCAACAGCACCTCAGGCAGCAGGAAGGATTCATACAGATTTCCAAAAAGGGTTTATTCGGGCTGAAACCATCAACTGGGAAATGTTGTTGGAATGTGGCGGCTGGTTCGAAGCACGCGAATCTGGGAAAGTAAGGGTCGAGGGAAAGGACTACATAGTACAGGATGGGGATGTGATGGAGTTTCGTTTCAACGTCTAATTAAAGATTCTAGAATAAAAAGCCGACTACTATCTTCTAAATGCGATACTCAAGAACTTCTTATACTTACACGCCCTAGGAGGACCACATGAAGAGCCCTGCACTAGTTCTTGTCGGTACTCCCATCGGTAATCTAGACGACATCTCGCTCAGAGCTACCAAAGAGTTAAAAACAGCTGATGCAATCTGCTGCGAAGATACGCGAAGAACAGGAAAATTGCTCGCCCATCTTCAATGTGAACCTCGGCCTCCTCTAATTGTTGTCAATGAGCACACTGAGAGAGAACAATGTAGCAGCATTATTTCCAAGATCAATAATGGCAAACGGCTTGTAATGGTAACCGATGCAGGCATGCCTGCAATCTCTGATCCTGGAGAGTTCATAGTCCGCCAAGTTGCAGAGGCCGGACTCCCTATTGAAGTTATCCCTGGTCCTTCTGCCGGTATTACTGCACTGGTAGGAAGCGGAATACCTTCAAGGAGGTATCTCTTTGAAGGATTCCTTCCAAGAAAGGGAGCTGGACGTTCAAATAGACTTTTAGAGATTTCTAACAGTCCACATACAGTAATAATTTACGAATCACCTCGAAGGATCAGCAAGACCTTGAAAGATCTTGTCCAATATTTAGGTGAGAGTCGAAGAGCGGTAATTGCTCGAGAATTAACAAAAATACATGAAGAATATATTCGTGGAACTCTGGGTGAACTAGTAGAAGTATTATCGGTGAAAGAGCTTAGGGGTGAGATTGTGATTATCTTAGAAGGAGCGTCCAAGCGGCAGGAGGTAACTTCAGAGGAAATTCTTTATGCGTTAAATGAAGGAAAGAAGCAGGGAATGACAACAAGAGATGCAGTCAGAGAAGTAGCGACTGATACCGGAGTATCCAAAAGAAAAGTTTATGAACTCTATCTTTCCTCAATGAGAAATTAGGTAAGGTAACCGACCTTTCAATAGGTGCGGTAACCTGCTAGGTATGACCACTCCCGTACTTGTAGCTGTTGCCTGGCCGTATGCTTCAGGTTCTCGCCATCTTGGCCACCTTGCTGGAGCGTATTTGCCTTCTGATATCTTTGCGCGCCAGCAGCGCATGATTGGGAATGAAGTCCTTATGGTAAGCGGGTCTGACGTTCATGGCACTCCGATCACGGTAAGAGCTGATGAAGAAGGAGTGACTCCACAGGATATTGTCGACCGGTATCACAATGAATTTCTTGAACAGTGGGNTCAATTGGGTATTTCATGGGACCTGTATACGACTACCGGAACTTCTAATCATTCTGAAGTGACTCAAGAAATGTTTCTCGCCCAGTTGGAACGTGGACATATTGACCGGCGGACAAGTAAGCAACTTTATGATGTCGAGGTAAACAGATTTCTTCCAGATCGTTATGTNGAAGGAACATGCCCTCACTGCGACGCAAATGAGGCACGCGGAGATCAGTGCGATAACTGTGGAAAAACTTATGATGCGACCGAGCTNATTAACCCCAGATCAAAAATGTCATCTTCTACTCCGGTGCTTCGAGAAACTGAGCATTTTTATTTCCGTTATTCGGACTTTAACGATTCCCTTGAAATTTTTCTGAATTCCAAAGAAGGATGGAGGAATCATGTAATCAATTTCGCTCTGGGATGGCTCCGAGATGAAGGACTTATTGATAGAGCTATTACTAGAGATCTTGATTGGGGAGTTGAGTTGCCTGTTGATGATCTTGGTGAAGGTAAAAGAATTTATGTTTGGTATGACGCAGTTATTGGCTACCTTTCTGCATCCAAAGAGTGGGCAGAGCAACAAGGAACTCCAGACAAGTGGAAACACTGGTGGCATAACGATGAATCACGTCATGTGTATTTCATTGGGAAGGATAATATCCCATTTCATGCCTTATTCTGGCCAGCTCAACTAATGGCTGTAGGAGAGCAAGTAGCTGGCAAAGAGCTTCATTTGCCAGATGACATCCCAGCTAATCAATATGTCACTTTTAAAGGAGGTAAGGCATCAGCTAGTCGAGGAGTCGGAATGACAATAGAGGAGGGGCTTAAACACTTTCAAGCAGATGCACTGCGATATGCCCTTGCGTCGAACTTCCCCGAACAAGCTGATACCGAAATTTCATATGAAGAGATAGTCAGACGCGTTAATGAAGAATTAGTAGCGAATTGGGGGAACCTAGTCAATCGAGTCTTGTCGATGACACATAAGACCTGCGGCGGAGCTGTTGCTGAACCAGGGGAGTTAACGAAAGATGATACGTCNCTACTTGCATTTATCGATCGCTCTCTCGAAGAGTCTGCTGAGCTATTCGAAATCGTTGAGTTACGCGCTGCGTTACGTAAAGGAATGGAAGCNGCCCAAGCAGCGAACAGATATCTCAACGCAACAGAACCTTGGAAACTAGCAAAGACTGACCCNGATCGAGCTCGAACTATCCTGTTCGTTGCTCTAAGTGCAATTAATGGTATTCGCGTCATGCTCAGTCCATTCCTTCCGTTTACTTCTNAGAAACTTGATGANCTTTTAGGACGTCCGGAAAAATGGTCCAGAGTTCCCCTGATTGCTGGTTTGCCTATCCCTAAACCTATTCCGCTTTTCAACAAGGTTGAGGCTTAAAAGCGCGATNAGTGTCGAGGAGGTGCAAAACATATCGCTGAAATGGGTAGACAACCATTGTCACATAGAAAACAGTGATGAAGGCAGGGAAGAGATAGAAAGCGCGAAAAATCTAGGCGTAAAAAAACTAATTAATGTGGGGACCGATCTTGAAACATCACGGGACGTAATTGCATTTTCGCAGGAATTTCCCGAGTCTGTGTTCTCTACAGCAGGAGTCCATCCTCATGAAGCCTCGAAAGGCCTTAGAGGTATCAAGGAGCTTCTCGAAGATCCCAATGTTGTCGCAGTAGGAGAATGTGGACTGGATTTTCACTACAATTATTCACCTCCTGCTGCTCAAAGAGCTATTTTTGCAGAACAAATCGATCTCGCTCATGAATTCGATTTACCGCTTGTAATCCATGCAAGAGATGCTTGGGATGAAATATTTGACATCCTAAAGTCAAAGGAGCCACCTTCTCGCACTGTCTTTCATTGCTTCACCGGAGGGCCAAAAGAAGCGGAAACAGCACTTAATCTAGGTGCTCTATTGTCCTTCTCTGGGATAGTNACCTTCAAAAACGCCCAAGAAACCCTTGAGGCTATGCTCGAAACCCCAATCGATCGATTTATGATTGAAACAGATTCACCATACTTAGCGCCGGTTCCTTTACGTGGTCGACAGAATACGCCAAGTAATCTGCCAATCATCGGCCAATTTATAGCTGAACAGCGAGAAGTGGATTTAACGACTCTTTCTGAACAGGTATGGCTAACGACGCATGTTTTCTATGGCCTCCCATCAGGCGCCTCCANATAAAATGGCTGAATCGTGACCTATGAAGCGTCGGTGTTGTCAATTTTGNGAAAACAACCACATAATAGAGACATAGCGGCTAGGCGGAGGTTAAGCGCTGGAAGAACAGACGGGGTACCGAATACTGCACGCCTTAAGGTTTCCACTAGTAGCTACGTTTATCATATTCCTTTCGGTGACTTCTGTCGTCATATCACTTACCGGACCTAGTGGGCCGCAATCACTCGAACCTGCGCGAAGTCAAGAAAGTCTTTCATCGATAATGAAGCTCACCTCGATTGATGTGGAAACTGATACAGGCTATTTGAATTCTGATCGTCAAGAAACGCAAGAAGAACAAACTGAAGCAGATCCAACCGTTTACAAGACAGTGCCAAAAGTCGAAGTCACTCTTCCAACGCAGTCTGAGAGTAGTATCTCCAAAGAAGCAATTGTTACCTCCTCCTCTTTTGTACCAAATTACGTTGGGAAGGGCGAGGAGATGAAACTCTCTGCAAGCTTTACTCCTATTCAAAGATCTTCCCAGCCTGCTTCACCTTCCCAGCCTGCTTCACCTTCCCAGCCTGCTTCNCCTTCCCAGCCTTCCCCTACCCCTATACCTCCAACAGTTACCGAACCATCTGACCCTGGAGTAAATGAGACGTTTATTCCTAACGTAGAGAGGTGGCGGGATGATGTTGTAGCAGCTATAGCTGCATACGGTGGGCCGGCCAGTGATCTTGACTTATTTCTCACAATTATGCATCGCGAAAGTAGAGGGCAGCCGGATGCTACCAACCCGATGAGCGGAGCTGCCGGTTTGATGCAACATATGCCCCAATATTGGGACCAAAGGGCTATTTCTGCTGGATACGCAGGGGCAAGTCCATATGACCCAATTGCAAATATAAACGTGAGCGCATGGCTGTTGTATCAGGCAGTCGGTGGAGGGTGGGGTCACTGGTCAACGTATTAGCCAGTGCCTGTCAAGAAATTTTGAAACGAAATCTATGAAAAATTTGATATCAGTGTTCCATATCTCCAAACGAAATTGAACTGATTAAGATGATGGGCATTAGCGAGGTTCGATCCCTCTTAGATCGACATTCCATAGTTCCATCAAGGTCACTAGGTCAAAACTTTGTCATCGATCCGAATATCATCAGGAAAATAGTTCGATTAGCTGAACTGAGATCTGAGGACCAAGTCCTAGAAATTGGTCCCGGCATTGGAGCCTTAACCTGTGGACTAAAAGAAGCAAAACGGGTAATCGCTATTGAGTTTGACCGCTACCTCTTGCCGCCACTTAATGAAATGCTGCAAGAAGCTGAGATGTTAGACAAAGCTGAAATTCTTCATGCAGATGCAATGGAAATTAAATGGGATGAGTTTTTTTTAACGAGGCCTGGTACGTGGAAACTGATCTCAAATTTACCGTACAACATAAGTTCTACTCTGCTGTTAAATGTTTTGGACCATGCCCCGCAAGTTACAGAATTTCTAGTTATGGTACAACGCGAGGTAGGAGAACGATTTGCAGCGAGCCCTGGAACTGCTAGCTATGGGATCCCCTCGGTTAAAGCACAGTACTGGTCAGAAGTATCTATTGTTGGGAACGTTCCACCTAAGGTATTCTTTCCGGTTCCAAAGGTAGATTCAGTCCTACTCAAGTTTTCTCGCCGTGTGGATCTCGAGAAAGTTGATCTTGAACTAATGTGGCGGTTGGTTAAAATAGGATTTGGCCAAAGAAGAAAAATGCTCAGAAAATCTCTAAAAGGCCATATAAGCTCAGCTGAGTTTAATTCAGCTGGGCTTGATCCAAAATCCCGCCCTCAGGAGCTAACGGTAAATGATTGGGTGTCTTTAGCAGTTGCAGCCGAAAATGGAGAACATAGTGATTGCTAATAAAGGCGTGAAAGTTATTTCTCCTGCGAAGTTAACCTTATCCCTGCGGATTACAGGTAGGAGGGAGGATGGTTACCATTTTATTGAGTCTGAGATGGTGACGATTGACTTGGTCGACTCCGTATTCTTTAAAGAGGGTAAAAGGAAAGTGACCTACGAAGGGAAATACCCCATAAAACCTCATGCCAAAGAAGATTTAGTTCTTCGGGCTTTGAATTTTCTTGATATTGATTCGGAAGTCACTGTTAGNAAAAGTATTCCTCCACAAGGTGGTTTAGGAGGGGGTTCAGGTAATGCTGCGGCAGTACTTAGATACTTTGGATATACGAATCTAAAGAAAGCAGTCAAGCTCGGAGCAGATGTGCCCTTCAACATTAAAGGCGGAAGGTCCCGAGTTGGAGGAATCGGAGAGAACGTTGAACCACTTACGTACAAAGAAAAAACCTTTACGCTTCTCACACCAGATATAGGTTGTTCAACAATGGAGGTTTATAAAAAATGGGATCAGTTGGGGGGGCCTAATGGGGAAAATGGAAATGATCTAGAGCAAGCTGCATTGCAGGTCCGCCCCAAGCTTTCCCAATGGAGAGATAAATTGGAAAAACACACCGGATTGAAACCTAAACTAGCAGGCAGTGGGTCGACCTGGTTTGTCGAAGGCTACTTCCCAGGGCAGGGATTTATAACGGCACGAACCCTTCCATCATTTGACGAGATCTCGCCCAGCGAACTGTAACCCTAGGTAATTCTAGCAGTGAAGATTATTTACTTTCCGCGTTGGCGCTGAGCGCGAGTTCGTTTCAGCATCTTTCGGTGCTTCTTCTTCCTCATTCTCTTTCGCCTCTTTTTAATAAGTGAACCCATAGGCGGTCTAACATACTGCAAAAAATACCTAAATGCGTGTTATTGCTAGCTTTCATGGTTTGTTTACTCTCAGATATTCACTATGAGCGCAGAGTTCTTTCGAATTTCTAACACAAAAGTTAAATAATTCAACTAAGCGAATCGCAAAATACGCGATTGGGCTGGAAATACGATAGGTTCATTAGACATACAATGGCCCGTAGTTCAACTGGCGGAACGCCTGGTTTTGGTCCAGGAGGTTGCAGGTTCAAGTCCTGCCGGGCCAGCAACGCAAATCTGGAATAATATAAAATGCGACCAACCCCTGAAATCATCTGATAGAAATNGNTTTTCGGTCTACGATTTAAACACTNTGACTTGATTCAAAGGAATGGCAATATGGAATTAGTAACCAAGAAGCGATTGCACTTGATTTCCGGAAGATCCAATCTACCTCTAGCGCAAGAAATCGCCGACCATCTTGGTGTCCAGCTTGATGAGCCGAATCTAGCTGAATTTGCAAATGGAGAGATTCACTGCAGATTCAGTGAGTCTGTTCGCGGCGGGGATGTATTCATTATTCAGAGTCATTCTGCCACACCAGATATGACCATTAATGACTCAATTATGGAACAGCTAATAATGGTTGATGCAGCTCGACGCGCATCAGCGAAACGCATAACAGTAGTCTGCCCTTTCTTTGGTTATGCAAGGCAAGATAGNAAATCAGAAGGAAGNGAACCCATCACAGCGCGCCTCTTGGCNAACCTCTTTAGCGCCGCCGGTGTCAGTAGGATGGTTTCGGTGGATCTACATGCAGGCCAAATACAGGGATTTTTTGATAAACCAGTCGATCACTTAACTGCTATGCCAGTACTTGTGGATTATATGCGAACGCTCGGAGATGATTTGGTTGTCGTTTCTCCAGATACNGGAAGAGTAAAGGTCGCAGAAAGATACGCATCNGAATTANCCGCAGACTTGGCAATAGTNCATAAGCGTCGGATTAANAGTCAGAAAAATCGTGTTGAGGCAGGAGATGTATTAGGCGACGTAGATGGGAGAGTCTGTGTTTTGATTGACGANATGATCGATACAGGGGGGACNATTGTGGGGGCAGCTGAGCAGCTCGCNGATAGAGGNGCTAANGAAGTGTATGCCTGCACCACCCATGGTGTTTTCTCTGNCCCAGCTATAGAGCGCNTAGAAAATTCTGTAATCAAGGAAGTCGCCATGACCAACACCCTGCCTCTTTTTGGGGAGAAAAATATTCCGAAAATTCAATTGCTTTCTGTCGCCTCGATAATAGCTAACGCGTTAGATGCCGTTTTTGAGGACACAAGCGTAAGTGAAATATTTGGGGGGAAGCATCTAAGCTAGGTGTCTGTCGAAGAACACAACGATAGACTTTTCAACTGGTAGAAAACTGCAAACCTCAACTGAGATTATGAATAAGCAGGGAGTAATAGACAATGGCTGAACTGGTATTAAATACAGAAGAAGGTCGTGATCTGGGAAGTCGTTCTACGAGACGACTCCGTCGCGAAGGGCGGGTCCCAGGCGTCTTATATGGATTGGGGCAGGAACCGATGTCTTTTAGTGTGGACTATGCAGATCTGCGCAGCTCCTTAACAACCGATGCTGGTCTAAATGCACTTATAGAAATCGAAATAGGGGGATCTAAGCAACTATCAATATTAAAAGACCTTCAACGTCACCCAGTTCGAGATGAAGTCATTCACGTTGACTTCGTTCGGGTGGACCCAAATGAAGAGCTCTCCGTTGATGTCAGGCTCGTTATGGTTGGAGATGCCAAAAAAGTAAGAGACGAGAATGGAATGGTCGATCAAACTATGTTCAGCCTTTCTGTGCTTTCACTCCCACAATCCATACCAAATGAACTACTTGTAGATGTTTCTGATCTTGAGATCAATTCGTCTGTGCGCGTTGGGGATATTGCATTGCCAGAAGGGGTCCGGACTGAAGTCGACCTTGAAGAGACTATTGCAGTTGGAACTGTTACCCGTTCCACTATGGAGGCAATGGCGGCTGAAGCGTTGGCGGAAGCTGCTGCCGAAGAAGCCGAAGAAGGCGAGGAAGGTGCGTCCGATGAGGGTGAAGTTTCTTCTGACGATGGAGACTCTTCAGCCGAAGATAGCGAATAGCTAGTTCCGTGCGGCGAAAGAGGCGCACTAAAAAGACTTTCGGCGGATCAACAGATTATCTCGTTGTGGGACTCGGTAACCCAGGTAAGAAATATCAAGGAACAAGACACAACATTGGCGCAGAAATAATCCACTCTCTTGAAGAGCACTTCGGAGTTCGTTTACGGAAAAGCAAAGCTCTGGCTCTTTGTGCCGAANTNAAGTCCGAAAATCAGAATCTGGTTATTGCAGTACCCGAAACCTACATGAACGAGTCAGGACTACCCGTCAGAAAGNTAATGGACAGATATANNATNTCTGNACCCTCTCAATTNGTTGTGGTCCATGACGAATTAGATCTTCCGGTTGGAAAAATAAAGATAAAACTTGGTGGNGGCCTTGCNGGCCANAACGGTCTCAAATCTATCGAAAATCACTTGCACTCTAGAGAGTTTGCTAGGATCCGCATTGGTATTGGAGCAATTCGNGNGGGAGTGAAAGGCCGAGACTACGTTTTAAGTCGTCCTAGCAAGGANGANAGAGAATCACTGNNCCATTCNAAATTGATGGCTGTNGAAGCTCTTGAATTTATCNNAAGACATGGCTATCAGGCAGCGATGAATAAGTTCAACGCGTGAGCTTCAAATCTATCCTTAGCGCTCTCGGAGAAGAAGAGTCTATTCTNGCTCTTGCTCGCCCTTCNATTCAAGATGTCTGTGTTCCAGAAAATGCTCATGCNCTAGCTATCGCTTCATATTTCCATCTNGCAAANCTCGAAACNCTATTTGTTGTGACCCCTACTATTGANGAGGCTTCGAATCTACACGCTGATCTTNNGTCNATTCTAGATGATATACGNGTAGAACTTTTCCCAGCTTGGGAAATACTCCCATTTGAGCGGGTCAGCCCAACCCTCAANACCATGGGCCAGCGAATCAAAATTGCATGGGNACTTCGAAACTCTANAGGCCCAAAAGTTGTCGTTTCGCCCATTAGAGCTACNACCCAGATCATCGCTCCAAAAAATGANATTAAGCCAATTGTAGTNTCACGGAATGACGCTATCGACCTTCAANAAACACTTGAGANACTCATCCAAATGGGATTCAGAAGGGTAGCTCAAGTAGAGAATANGGGAGANGTAGCAAANCGNGGATCGATACTTGACGTGTATCCAACTACCGCNGAAGCTCCGATAAGNATAGACCTTTGGGGGGACGTAGTTGAACGACTCGCGCAATTCTCAGTTTCTGATCAGTTAACAATTGCGGAAAAAGAACAGGTGCAAATTTTTCCTGCGCGTGAACTCCTTCCTACTAAATCTGTNAAANATCGAGCNATGGGTCTTATCTCTTCCGCCCCCTGGGGTCGAGCTCACTGGGAGAGAATTGCTGTTGGAGAAATATTTGATGGGATGGAATCGTGGCTTCCTTGGTTAGTAGATAAAGAAGAAACTATTCTTGAATGCCTTCCCCAAAGCAGCAGGTTAATTTTTATAGATCCCGAGAGGTCAAAAAGAAAAGTTGAAGAACTCTCCTTTGATGAGAGCCGAATTGTTTCGGTTCTATCCCAAACTTGGGATATTGAAAATGAGGCCCCGACTAAGCGACTACATGTTCCATTCGACAAAATTTTTCAACAAGCATCAGTCCCAGCAAAATCAATCAAATCTTTCTCTGAAGAAGAAGGCCAGCCTATTCTTCGAGCCAAAAGCTGGCAACTAACAGGGCCGAGAAGCTCATTCGGAGATGAGATACAACATTTACTCGATAAAGATTACTCGATTTATGCCATTGCGAATTCAAGCAAAACTAGAAAGGCACTAGGAAAATTATTTGAACGGGAGGGAGTTGAAACTGAGATTCCTGAGACGCTAGACGACTCAGAATCTAGTCAGATTGTATGCGTGATTGATGGCCCAATCTGCCAAGGAGTTATCTTACCCTCTTCGAGAATAGCGGTTATATGTGAAGAGGACCTGACTGGACGGAAACGGTCAGGGGGCACTCGAAGAGGAAACANTAGCGGCCACAAAGTATTTCATGAGGATCTTGTAGTTGGGTCCTATGTTGTCCACGACCATCATGGGGTAGCGATATATAAAGGAAATGTCACTCAATCTATAGGGGCTATAGAGCGTGACTACTTTCTACTCGAGTATAGAAAGGGTGACCGGCTGTATGTTCCTGCTGAGCAGATCAACCTATTGCGCCCCTATACGGGGGGAAACCATCCACCGCTTAGCAGGATGGGAGGAAGCGACTGGCAAAAAACCAGAACACGCGTTCGGTCCGAAATTCAAGAGATTGTGGAAGATCTTGTCTCCCTATATCAGAAACGGCTAGCAACTGAGGGTCACGCATACCCTCCCGATACTCCTTGGCAAAGGGAAATAGAAGATTCATTTCCATTTCAGGAGACACCGGATCAGATTGTTGCAATTAAAGAAGTGAAGGAGGATATGGAAAGGCGACAGCCAATGGATCGACTTGTATGTGGAGACGTTGGATTTGGNAAAACTGAAATNGCGCTTCGGGCAGCTTTCAAAGCGATCCAAGANAATAAACAAGTCGCTTTACTAGTTCCTACAACGTTGCTTGCGCAGCAGCACTTCCAGACTTTCTCCACAAGATTGAGCGCCTATCCAATCCGAATAGAAGTGCTAAGTCGTTTCCTCACCACGAAGGAAAAATCCCGAGTTGTCAATCAGCTATCTACTGGTGAAGTCGATCTCGTTATAGGTACTCACCGGCTACTTTCCGATGACGTTGTGTTTCATGACTTAGGCCTTTTGGTTGTTGATGAAGAACAGCGCTTTGGAGTGAAGCACAAAGAAATGCTNAAAGAACTCAAGGCAAGTATNGATGTTCTCACNCTATCAGCAACTCCTATACCCAGAACTCTTGAGATGAGCCTCACTGGAATTAGGGATTTAACTACTTTGAATACCCCTCCGGTAGATAGACAGCCGATACTTACATTTGTTGGCGACTACGAAGAGAATATCGTCATTGCTGCTATCCGAAGAGAATTACTACGAGAAGGGCAGGTCTTTTTCGTCCACAACAGGGTTGCAGATATAGAGAAGATGGCTGAAACACTTCGNAACCTTGTCCCTGAAGCGAGGATCGCTGTNGCGCACGGGCAGATGGACGAGAACAAGCTTGAAAAAGTTGTANTGGACTTTTGGGAAGGTTCNTTTGATGTTTTGGTGTGCACTACGATTATTGAATCTGGCATAGATATGCCTTCAGTCAATACTCTTATTGTGAGTAACGCAGATCGTCTAGGGCTCGGGCAGTTGCACCAGTTGCGAGGACGTGTCGGAAGATCAGAGTCAAGGGCTTATGCCTACCTTCTCACCCCTAAGGGGTCTTCGTTGAGCGATACAGCATATGAGAGACTTCGGACAGTAGGAGAAGCTACTGAGCTTGGCTCTGGGTTTCGAATTGCAATGAGAGACCTCGAGATACGAGGTTCAGGGAACCTCTTAGGAACTGGGCAATCAGGTCATGTGGCCTCCGTGGGGTATGACCTATACTGCCAGCTGGTAAATGAAGAAGTTTCAGCGCTCAAAGGTGAGCCGATACATTCTTTCCAGGAAATTTCTATTGAGCTTCCAGTCGCCGCGCAAATACCTCGCAGCTATATTTCACAGGAGGATTTACGGCTAGAGGCTTATCGAAGACTCGCTATNTGNAAAAGTCTNGAAGATGTTAGTGAGATTCACAATGAGTGGATCGATAGGTTTGGNTCAATTCCATCTGCTGCAAAGAATCTTCTCTCTGTGGCAAAGCTTCGGTGTGAAGCNAGAAAGCTNGGAATTNTTGAAATAGCAGGGCGCANCCTCGCAAAGACCGGCGAANCAAAGTGGGTTGCAAAAATATCTCCCATCTCCCTTCGTCCATCAGAAATCNTAAGGGTTAAAAGGCTTTATCCGGGGTCNGTAGTCAAGGACTCGTTAGAAGAATTACAAATTGTTCTCAATCACTCGGAAACTCCGATTGAAGACTTAGTCGATTACCTTCAGCAGTTGAATTCCTCATTGGAGAGAGCAGCCCGTACCAAGTAGCTCAATTGAGGCTTATCCTGTAAATCATTCTTAAAACACTCGTAATAACAGAATCCCCATTAGCCACATCAATACCATTTGATCCCATAAGCGCTACCTTGTAGAGAGGGCTAAAGATAGTGATCCTGCAAAAATTACAATTGAGAAAGCATGCAATCTAATAATCCATCCCAAATAAAAAGCATAATTGGACGAGAAGTTCTCGACTCTCGAGGAAACCCGACCGTTGAAGTTGACGTGACTCTTCAAGGAGGGTTCAAGGGAAGAGCAGCGGTACCCTCAGGAGCCTCAACTGGCCAATTCGAAGCGGTTGAATTACGTGACGGAGGCGAAAGATATAAAGGAAAAGGTGTCCTTCAGGCCGTTGAAAATGTTAATAGTGAAATAGCTGGTGCAATCGTAGGAATGGATTCTCTAGACCAGAGAGGAGTCGACCAAAAATTAATCCTTCTGGATGGAACGAATGATAAATCGAATTTAGGAGCAAATGCAATGCTCGGCGTTTCTCTTGCTGCGGCAAAAGCCAGTGCAAATCATCTCGGGCAGCCCCTATATCGATACCTTGGTGGTGCAACAGCACATGTGCTCCCAGTCCCAATGATGAACGTACTCAATGGCGGCGAACATGCTGACAACAACGTTGACCTTCAGGAATTTATGATAATGCCTGTAGGTGCGGTTTCTTTTTCAGAAGCTTTGCAGTGGGGAGCTGAGTGCTATCACACTTTGAAAGAAGTTCTTAAAAATAGAGGTTTGTCAACAGCTGTCGGAGATGAAGGGGGTTTCGCTCCAGATCTTGAATCAAATGAGGCGGCGATCGAATTACTTGTCGATGCAATTGACAAAGCAGGATTTAGGCTAGGTGACGATATGGCCATAGCCCTTGATCCCGCTAGTACCGAATTCTTTGAAGACGGGAAATACATTCTTGCTGGTGAAAACAGGGAGTTCTCTCCTGAAGAAATGTGCCAATACTACAAACAACTAACAGACAAATTCCCCATCCTTTCCATAGAGGATGGTATGGCAGAGGAAGACTGGGAAGGTTGGAAAAACTTAACAGGCCTAATCGGGGAAAACGTACAGCTCGTTGGAGATGATCTCTTTGTCACCAATAAAGACCGGCTAGGGAAAGGAATCGAGCTGTCTACAGCAAATTCTATTTTGATCAAGGTTAATCAAATTGGAACCTTAACAGAAACGCTTGAAACCATAGAGCTCGCAAATCGCCACGGTTACATGTCTGTAATGTCTCACCGTTCAGGAGAGACAGAAGATACAACTATTGCGGATCTTGCTGTCGCAACGAATTGCGGTCAAATAAAAACTGGGGCCCCGGCACGAAGCGATCGAGTGGCAAAATATAATCGACTACTGCGCATAGAAGAAGAACTAGGTGATGCCGCAGCATATCGCGGAATCCAAGAGCTTAGCGGAACGCAATAAATGCCCTCAACTACTAACCATCCACTTCAGAGAGTACTTGTTTCGGGGAAAACCCGCAGGTACCTCTTTTGGATCTTCATCCTGGCGGTCGTCGTCGTCATTCTCATCTGGGCTATACAACCAATAAGGTTATGGCTCGACCAAAGAGAAGAATTATCAACAAAGCAACAAGAACTTACAGACATTCAATCATCTAATTCAGCATTAGAGCAGAGAGCTGAAGAGCTCCAGACTCCAGAACAGATTGAATTATTTGCAAGACAGAACTTTGGCCTCATCCGAGAAGGTGAAGAAGCCTATGCGGTATTACCTGCTGCACCAGGTCCACTTCGTATCCCATCTTCTTGGCCTTTTACTGAACTCGCAGACGCCTTAGGGGGTTAATTGAACGCCCCTATTGAAGCAGAAGAACTATCGCGCTCGTTTGGCTCTTTGATCGCTGTAGATTCAATCAATCTTTCAGTCTCAAGCGGTGAGGTCTTTGGATTTCTAGGGCCTAACGGGGCTGGGAAATCTACAGCTGTTCGGATGCTCACTACACTTTTGAAGCCATCCAGCGGAACTGCTCGTGTAGCAGGTTTCGATATTGCCACGCAGCCCTCAGCAGTGCGTAGAAAAATTGGGGTGGCCTTACAGGATGCCGCCATTGATCCTTTGATGACGGGCAACGAGCTACTTCGTTTGCAATGTGTTTTGCATGGACTCCCAAAACGTTCTGGATTGAAACGTTGCGGAGAGCTACTAGAGCGTGTAGGTCTTACCGCAGCCGGAGATCGAAGAGTTGGAACATACTCTGGAGGGATGAGAAGAAGACTAGACTTAGCTCTTTCTCTTGTTCATCAACCCGAAGTTCTTTTTTTAGATGAGCCCACAACTGGTTTAGACCCAACGAGCCGAGTGGCTCTATGGGAAGAAGTCCGAAACCTTAATAAAGATCTAGGAACAACAGTATTTTTAACAACCCAATATCTCGAAGAGGCAGATCAACTAGCTGAACGCATCGCTATTATAGATGATGGCAGAATAGTCCGCGAAGGGTCTCCCGCTTCCCTCAAGTCCGCAGTAGGCGCTCCTACTTTAAGAGTCGATGTTGCAGAGGGTGACGTCCTATCAGCCCGAAAAGCTATGACTCAATTTGGACAAGAACGTCCAGCCCGAAGAAATCGTATAGCTATTGGTCTCGTTAGTGGGACAACAGGAATCACAGATGTCCTAAAAGCCCTTGATGATGCTGGTGTCGAAATTCATCATGTTGAACTTGACGAACCTAGTCTCGACGATGTCTTCGCCGATGCGACCGGAAGAAGGCTTGAGGGCGGTCAGGTGTAAGGAATATATGAATCAAAATATTTTCCCGCAAGCCATGAAGCTCTCACACCGAAGTATTCTCGGGATGATTCGACAACCCCAATCTTGGGCACCAGGTCTTTTTTTCCCTCTACTTCTAGCTGCGGTGTATGCCTCACAATTCAGTAAAGCGGTCACAATTGAAGGTTTCCCATTTCAGGATGTTTCTTTTCTCGATTTTGTTCTTCCCGCCTGTGTCGTACAGGGGGTCCTGTTCGGATCAACAAATAGCGCATCCGATCTCGCTGCTGATATTGAAAATTCCTTCATGGATAGGCTTCTTGTCTCACCGGTTTCAAGAGGGTCGATACTCTTGTCACGTCTGGCTAGTGCATTTATTTATGGAGTTGCCCAAGCCGCAGTCCTTATAGCCATCCTTGTCTTATTTGGAGCAAATATTGCAGGAGGTGCGTCAAGCATTATGTCACTAGTTTTTATAGCAGCTTTGCTTTCAGTTTCGATGGGAAGTTTCGGAATAGCAATTGCATTACGGACAGGCTCTCAAGAAGTCGTTCAATCAACGTTCCCTCTAATTTTCGTCGCAGTTTTTGTAAGTTCGGCCTTTTTCCCTGTTCAACTCATGGACGGATGGTACGGGGCTATAGCTAGGAAAAATCCTCTAACTTGGGTTATCGACCCTACACGCCGGATGGTCATTCACGGTTTCACATGGACTGATCTTGGACAATCTTTGGGAATTGTTCTTGCTATCGCTTCGATAGGAATTGCCTTGTCAATTCGACAACTGCGTAAGCGTTTGGCGCGTGCACAATGACTTCCCTGAACGCGCCAAACGTGTCTTCGTTTGCAGTCATCATGGCTGGAATCCAACGCGGATTAATTCGTTTACGTCGGATACCATCTTTAATACTGCCTGCGGTGCTGATGCCAATCTTTTTTGTCGTAGCATTTAGTGGCTCGTTTGCTTCAATAGTTGAGCTTGAAGGTTATGAAACCGACAAGGCTGTTAACTGGATGACCGCTTGGGCGGTAATGCAAGGCGCCGCATTCTCGGGGATGGGAGCAGGTGGCTTGGCTGGAACAGATCTAGAGAACGGGTTTTTCGATCGCCTTCGAGTAGCCCCTACTCGACCAATGGCACTCATCGGGGGATTAGTAGGTTATTGCCTCTGTCGAGCCATCATTCCCATAACAGCAGTTCTCATCGTCGCCTTTGCGTTTTTAAATGCTGACATGCCTGGAGGGCTAATGGGAATAATAATGGTCTATCTCTCCGGAGTCGGGATGGCTGTTGTAATGTCATTTCTCGTTTTGGGAATTGTTTTTACTTTCAAAACCCTAAAATCGTTAGCAATAGCCCAAATAATCATGTTCAGTTCAATGTTCCTGTCTGTTGGGCAAGCACCCATACAAGCCATTGAAGGCTGGCTACATCATGTAGCCGCTATCAACCCAATAACCAATGTGATACGCATGTGCCGTCAGGGCTTTCTTGGTGAAGTCACATGGTCTACAACTCAACCAGGTCTAATAGCCCTACTAGGTATGATGGCAGGAACGGGGATTTGGGCTAGGATCCGTTACAAGAAAGTCGATGCATAGTTTATTCGCCAAAACGGCCAATAATGTACTAACGTCAATTGCACGCTTAGAAAGGGGAAGTGTGTGGAAGTAAGTATCAAGATTAATGGTGTCGACCAATCCCACGATGTAGAGCCTCGTATGTTGCTCGTCCACTATATTCGAGAGG
>PAYW01000031.1 GCA_002715425.1 Actinomycetota bacterium
CAAGTTGAATGCCCCGTATTCGCGCTCAATTTGAGCAACGATTGAAAACGGGTTAACTCGCCCTGAGATTATGCTCAAGAGTAGATGGTGGCACCTTTGGGTGCTCAGCGCAGTTTTTTTGTGCTCATCTACCGTTACTGGAACTTCTGTTATTGATGATCCACCACAAATCATTTTATCGCATCAACAGGGTACATTTGTTTCTGGTGAATTCGAGCTAAACGGCACCTATATCGACGAAGAATACCCGACAACAATTACTTGGGAAATTCACAATGGCACTGCGATTGTCGCTTCTGGCGATTTGATTGCAAGTTTACAACTGCTACCCGTAAATCAATCGTCTCGTGACATGTGGTCATTTGGAGTAAAATTGAATTTCACATCCATGCAACCTTGCTCGTGTATAATCAATGTCGAGGCCATTGATACATCACAACAGAGTTCCACCTCACAATTAATTGTCTTCCATTATGGAGATTCAACAGAACCGTCTCCCGATTTGCTGCCCCGCGCTATTTTCAACTCAGCCAATCAGGCAAGCAAACTCACCGGCATAGATTCCATTGATGTCTTTGCTATCGATGATCTTGGTGACACAGACATCCAATGGGCATTAACTGACAATAGTCTAATCGCTCAAAGTTGTGCGTTGTCATGGATTGACAACCCGGTTGTCAATTGGTCCAACCCATTACAATCAATTTCACACCCACAACTACATCATACCCATCAAATTTCGATAGATACTACAAATTACGATGATGGTTCATATTCACTGCTATTGCGTGCAGTAACAGATAATTTTGAGCAAGCCTCGGTTTCAGCATGCCTTACGTTAGGCATAGACAACCAGTTTCCAACAGCAATCATCGTCGGCTCTACATCACTAAACGAAAGTGCGGATATTGTGCAGTTTGATGGGAGTTCTAGTTCAGATGGAATTTGGGGTCGTACAGAACTGATCTTCTTATGGGTTCTCGATGGCGATATTGATGCACCAGAGGTGGTTAGTGGAAAGGACTTGAGTACATTCACATTCGATGGTAGCCAATCTGGAAATTTTTCGCTGACTCTCACAGTAGTTGATGAGGTTGGATTTACCAATACGACAACCCACTCATTTAGTATAGAAAATCAAGCTCCGGTTGCATCCCTACGTGTTGGTGGACAACCGCTGACTGATGGTTCTGAAATTACGCTTATTGACAGTCCACAATGGTTGATTGAATGCCGTGATTCCTACGACACACCCAACGACCAAGACGGGTTAATTTGCACATGGTACATTGATGACGAACCCAAGATGACTGGTTTGGCTCGTCAGTTGGAAAAACCGGATGACCTATCCCGGCCACATACATTGAGACTATTGGTCACAGACGACGATGGAGCCAATGACAGTATCACCGTAACCTTTGGAGTACAAGGAACGCCTTCAGATCCAAATTATGTTACCCATGAAGATTCAAACAATTTCGAAATCATTGCACAAGCTTTGGTTTTGTTCTTGTCAATTGTCGTACTAGGTTTCACCATACTCTATGTAAATCGAAAATATACAGGTCACTCAGCTCCCATCCCCAAGTGGAAACGTGATTGACCCGAATATCTCATGAAGGTTGTTGCATTCGGGAGCATGATGTACGAAAGGGTCTCCTCTGCTCTTGGCGAGCGACCACCCCAGATATCTCATGAAGAGATGCGTGGGCGACAACAAAAATTTTGCTCGAAACTGGATTTAGATTCTGTTGCGATCATCACCAATAACCCCGTATCCATACGTAGCCGCGACACACATCATCGACACCGATTTAATTCGTATCTTCACTATCTTACCGGATGGCATGGTGAAGATGGTGTAGCCGTATTTTTCTATGAAGGGACATGGAAATGTAGACTCTATGTCCAGGCTCGTGATGTCGTCAAAGAAACTTGGACAGGCCGTCGACCCGGGACTGAAGGAGCATTGGAGAATTGGCCGATTGATGAGGCAGAAAGCCGAGATATGATACGTGAAAGTTTGGAAAAGATGTTAGCTGATTGCAACAGTGTTTACCATATCGAAGGACTAGACATTGTTGTTGATGATGTCGTTAGTAAAACATTCGATGATATACTCGATCCACGTACAATCCTTGATGAGATGCGCGTGACAAAGTCAGATGCCGAAATTGCGCTGATGAAATATGCTGCCGATTTGGCAGCACTAGCACATATCGAGGCCATGCGTGAGTGCAGGCCAGGTATGGGTGAATGGCAGTTACAATCCATTATCGAGGGATGTTTCCTCTATCACAAATCTGAATGGGCGTACCCGAGTATTGTGGGTAGTGGTGACAATGCGACTATTCTGCACTACAATGAGAACAGTCAACCTACCTCTGATGGTGACATTGTACTCATCGATGCAGGCTGTGAAGTTGATGGATACGCCAGCGACATCACACGCTCTTTTCCTGTAAACGGGAAATTTACAGAACCACAAAGAGCGATATACGATCTTGTATTGAAATCACAAATCGCGGGAATAGAGGCGTGTCAGGTGGGGTCCCCATGGAGTGAAATGCATCATGCTACATCACGAGTCCTTGCTCAAGGTTTGATCGATTTGGGTATTCTCAATTGCACTTTGGATGAAGCACTTGGTGACGATTTTAATGGACCATATAGACAGTTCTTCATGCATGGGACAGGCCATTTACTAGGGCTTGATGTCCATGATGTAGGTGGAGGCCGTCAAGGTGATGGTGGTCCGGAGCGTACCTTGACACCAGGAATGGTCCTGACCATTGAGCCGGGACTGTACTTTGGAGCTTGGAGAGATGATATCGACATCGACTCTAAATGGGCTGGAATCGGTATTCGAATTGAAGATGATGTACTCATTACGAATGATGGTCCAGTCATTCTAACATCAAAATGTCCGAAGGAAGTTTCTGAGATTGAGGCCATCGTCGGAAAAAGCTGAGGGGTTTGAATGTGGGAAAAAATTCTCGATGAGCAACGCGGCTCCACACCACCTAGATTGAGCGTTGAGGATGCGACTGAACTGTATGATAATGCAGATTTCAATCTATTACGCAGCGTAGCTCTTGAGCGTAGAAAACTTGTCAATCCAGGCAATCATGTGACTTACATGATTGATCGAAATGTCAACTATACCAACGTCTGCACAATCAACTGTCAATTTTGCTCCTTTTATCGTCCACCTGGCCACAAAGAAAACTATACACAAACATTTGAACAAATTTCGCATCGAATTAGTGAATTGGAAGACGTTTCTGGAGTGAGAGTTTTGATGCAAGGTGGCGTCAATCCCGAATTGCCACTGAGTTGGTATACGGATCTTATGAAGTTCTTGAGGGAAAAGCACCCCTCAATTGCTCTAGACTGCTTTTCTCCAATTGAAATTGAAGGTATAGCTGAGGTCTGTGGTAAATCCACTCTAGATGTGTTGACAGAACTCAAACATGCAGGTATGCATGGGCTACCTGGTGGTGGAGCGGAGATGCTTGTTGATGATGTACGACTAGATATATCTCCGAAGAAAGGAAGTGCTGAAAATTGGCTACGTGTGATGCACGAAGCTCAATCGCTCGGGCTGACAACCTCGGCAACCAATGTGTTTGGTTTTGGAGAAAGCGCGTTCAATCGGGTTCAGCACATGGAAAGAATACGTGATTTACAAGATCAAGCTTTAGAAAATGGATGGATAGGATTCACTTCGTTTGTTGCTTGGCCTGTACAGTTGGAGACCAATGTATTTGGCCGCCGTAATCGCGGGAAGAACAAATTCGAGTTGGGTGCAGGTCCTACTGAATACCTTCGTCATGTGGCCATTTCCAGGTTATTTTTTGACAATATCTCTCATATTCAGGGTTCATGGCCAACCATGGGTTTGGACATCGCACAAATGGCACTACTTGGTGGTGCAGACGACGTGGGTTCAACGATGATGGAAGAAAATGTCGTTTCTGCATCAGGAACTGAGAAGACTTGCGCTCTCGAATCAGAACTCCAAGAAACCGTCAGACGCGCTGGATTCAAACCTATCAGGCGAGATTCTGACTACAACTTATTGGATACACCTGTTGTTTCACCGGATGTTACTGCCTTTCCTGCCCCTCCTCCTATGCAGCCTTGATCGGTGTTTACATGCGACGACGTGCAACTGTACCTGCTCGCGTGAATATTATTGGAGAGCACACTGATTATGCTGGTGGTTTGGCACTACCGTTTACAATCAACTCTAGATTAGAATTGGAGGCAAATTTTTCTGCTACAGAATATATTGGCGATGATACGATTATTGAATTGTGGAAAGAGGCAGGTGGTCCAGTCGCTGAATTGAAACTACAAAGTGACATTCCAATTGGTAAGGGGTTATCGTCATCTGCAGCATTGTGTATCGCAATCGCCACTTGTGTAACTGGCCAAGTAGGAAATATGCAAACCTGCCTCCTTGCACAGCAGATAGAGCACCGAGTACTTGGAACTCAATGCGGATTGTTAGATCAAATGGCAATGATATATGCGAAGCAAGGATATGCAACAATGATTGATTTCTCTACCAATTCAATCGAAGAAATAGAAATGCCACTGACTTGGAAATTCAAATTAATCGATTCTGGAATACATCGAACGCTTGCAGAAACAAACTATGGGCCCAATTTAGCAGAGAAAAATGATCATGTGATTGCTGAAAATAATCGTGTTATTCAGGCACAAAGTGCAAGTGCCAAAGAGCTGGGCGAATTGCTTAACCAGTCGCATGAATCACTGATTAAATTGGGTGTCAGTTTACCCAGTATAGACACAAAGGTGCATGAATTGCAGCAAATGAGTGGTGTACTAGGTGCCAGGATGATGGGTGGTGGATTCGGTGGTATGATTCTAGTACTCGTAAATGATGATACCGTACTGCCTGAATTTCCACTGGTGGAATCATCTGGTCCTGCGACTTTGGAAATACTCCTCTAATTTTGACAATCTTTCAGGTGTTCCCATGTCCCAAAATGGGGTTTCGTCAGTATAGGCATGGATGCGACCTGAATATGCAGGGTATACTGTTTCTTCCCAACTCCATACACCCGATTTCCCAATGTCATCAATAACCGATTTTCTGACGATACTGGTCCCTGCTTCGTACCCATTGTAGGTCGCTTTTTGATCCACCTTTGAGTATTCAACAACCAACCCATTTTGGTGATGTAAATTGAAAGTATCATGGCCTTCAATGACGGTCATAGTGATTGGTAATCCATGTTCAGAATGAGCCTTCAATAATCTCCTGTAATTGATTGGATGATAATCGTCACCCCATACCAAAACGAATTCATCGTCAAGGTAATTTCGTGCATTCCAAAGTGCGCCTCCCGTTCCCAATCTCTCACTCTCTTGAACAAAAGTAAGCTCAATTCCGTCATGTGTAAGATTTTCAAACTGCTCACCCAGGTGGCCGGTTAAGATCAACGCATTTCGACAACCCTGCCCATGGGCCCAGTCCAAAATATGCATGAGCACAGATTTCCCATCGACAGAGATGAGCGGCTTTGGAATCGTCTGTGTCAATTCACCCAGTCTAGTGCCGAGCCCACCAGCGAGAATAACAATCTGGGGTATGCGGGTGTCAGTCACATAATCTGCATACACTTTGCCACTTTCTTTGAGTGTGCGAATCTGTGTAGCATAGTCTACATGATACAACCCAAATCGCTGTGAATACCCCTCGGCCCACTCAAAATTATCCATCAAACTCCAATGGTAGAAACCCCGAATATCAAGTCCATCACGAATGGCTTGTGATGTAATCCATAGGTGCCTTCTTACATGGTTAGGACGCATATCATCATCATCGTCAGCAACGCCATTTTCTGTCACAAAAATCGGTAGATTAAGGCTTCGAACCATGTCAAAAGATCGACGCAATCCTTCCGCATACATTGGGTATCTGAAATCTGTACGTTCTTCCCATGGACGTTTAAGTGGATCTAAATCAACAGTCGTTGGCATAAATGGAGTAGTTAACAAATGAGTATAGTAATTGACACCAATGAAGTCACTACTATTTTTCAGTCCATCTATTTTAGTCGAAAAAATGGAAGATGGCGCTCTGAATTTACCTGTTTTGATAGATCGAATCCAACACCGATTAAACATCTCATCGAGTATTTTAGATTGAATCCAATGCAACAGATTCCACCTGCGATAAGGGTCGAAAATATTGATGTTTTTGACCAATCCAATTTGAGCATCTGAACCACCAGGCATTGATTTCAGTGCGCGGTAGCACTGAGCGTGTGCAATCATCATGTTTCGAGATACAGCTTTGGTGAGCTTGAAAGAACGCTTACCAGGGGGGAATTCGCCAAGTACATATCCCATCGATGTAAATACCGCTGGCTCGTTTATGGTACACCACCACTTAACACGATCACCGAATTCTGCAAACATTTTCTCAGAAAATCTGACCCACAAATTGACATTATCACGTTTTGTAAATCCACCCATTTCTTCAAACCAAATCGGATGTGAGAAATGGTGAAGGGTAACCATGGGTATGATGTTTTTTTCAAGTAAATCATCAATCATTGTAGAATATTGTGAGATTGCATTATCATCCCAATCCCCCATATTTGGTTCGATACGACTCCATTCAATTGAAAATCTGTAGTGTCCAACTCCAAGATTTTCAATCAGATCGAAGTCATTTTCCCATCGATTCCAATGGTCACATGCTTCACCACTACGTTCCAATTCCGTTGAGTTTTCAAATTGTGTCCAATTATTCTGATTATGACCTTCAATCTGATGTGATGCTGTAGCAACACCCCATGCAAATGTACTGGGGAAGTCTACATCAGTTAGATCGATGTTATCCCAATTCAGGTGATTTTCGGGATTACGGATTTGCAAGTACAGAATCGTCAGTGTATAGCCGGTAATGATCAGTCCGGCCACATACCACCATTCCATGATGTCGGGTTCCACCGACGTGAGATAATCACTTCCACAATTCACTGTGTCCATGAAGCCCAAGATTTCGGTGTCTCTCTCACATGCATCGCAACCAATCTCAAACGATTTCCATATGCAGACTTGATATGTGGAGCAACTTGATTATACGCCCATTTGGCTAAATTTTCAGCGGTTGGGATGAAATCAACGACTACCGTACGATGATCAGACCCCATCAATTCAAGCGCTTCACGGGCAACATCATCTCCTTCGTAAACGATAAAGGCATGATCGACAATGTCGTGTACATGCTCAGTGAGAATCGCGGATACATCACTGAAATCAATGAGCATACCTTCATCAGAAACACCGGAAACATCTACAACATCACCCTCAATTTCTGCTTCCCATCGATATCGATGACCGTGCATATGTCGACACTTGCTTTTGTGATTAGGCACACGGTGACCAGTGTCAGTTTCAACCCATCTTCTAATTCGTGTTGTCATGATTTCATCTCCTTATCTAATTGTAGCGCATTTTCCAGAACAATTTCCCATGGTTCTGAATAGGCAACAGGATCATTGCGACCGATTGCGTGAAATGCCAAAATTCTCTCCACGTCTGCACCACTGCGCCCAGATGATCTTCCCTTTGAATCAGGATTGTAGGAAGTATTCGTATTTGCAAAAACAGTATCAAAATCAAGATTCAATGAGTTTAGTGACTGCTCAGCATCTCTGAGAATCGATTCCTTGTCTCCATCGATATATGGCAAATGGAAGCTCACCTTTTCACTGTCCCAGTTTCCAATTTCAAATGCCATTGAAATGGCATCATAAAATTCGGGTCGACAATCTGGATAGATTGTATGATCTCCACTGTGAACACCAAGCGCGATGATGACATTGCAATTCTCTCGCAAAGCAATGGAAAGAGCATATCCATACAAAATCGATGAAAATATCGCATTCCTGTTGGGAACAACCGTCTGTTTCATCTGTTCTTCCTCATAGTGACCTTGGGGCACATCAAGGCCCTCAGTCGTCAATGCAGAGTGAAAAATCCCCATCGCAGAACTCAGGTCTGCAATTTCATGTTCAACATCATAACCGTTCAACGCTAGATATTCGATGTTGTTTTTTGCTCGATCTAATTCAATTGCATGTTTTTGGCCATAATTGTAGGATAGACAGCTGACCTTGTATCCATCTGCCAATAGACGCATTAGCAAAGCGGTACTGTCCATGCCACCTGAAAGTGCCATCACTGCTCGCATCAGAGTACCCCCATCCATTTGTGTGTCTGTAGACTCAAGCGCCATCCTGGACTATTTTTGACCAAACGTTCGACAGTCTGAAAAGAGTGTCCATTTTCTTCGACAGAGTCTGTATCTATGTAGCAAGGCTGCAAGTATAGATGTGTAAATCCGTTGATTAATTCATCATACATTGACAATTCTTGACCACAGTAAACAATTTTCAATTCATCACCATGACGTTGCTTGATTGTGAGATTAGGATACAGTTGGTCTTTGGGTGACACACAAATCCAATCAATAATGGGGTCAACCGGAATCGTCCCATTGGTTTCGATAGACAAACTGATTCCATGTTTCTTCAGTGCTGAACCGATTGTTGATAGATCTTGCAATGCAGGTTCCCCGCCGGTGAAAATAACACGCTTGCAGTCGTAGGACAACACCTCTTCGAGGATTGATTCAAGTGATCTTTCTTCATATTTCAAAAAATCAGTATCGCACCATTCACAGCGCAAATTGCAATTACCAAACCGCACAAAAACATGTGGGATGCCAGAATGGAATCCTTCTCCTTGCACGGAGTGAAATATTTCGACAATCGGATAACTGATCATGATATCACCTATTACAACCCAAGATAGGGGCTACTTGTGAGTCAAATGTGCAAATCCAATCGGTATGGCTAGAGACGAGTGTATTGAAGGCAACATCGCCGTAATTGGCAGTGAGGCTGCCATGTGCAGTCAGACCAATCACTGTCCATTGGCCATTCAGATAGATGTAGGTCGGACCTCCAGAATCACCCTGAACAGAGGTACCTTCCATGGATAATGGGGACGCATCACTGTTCCCAGATCCAGCATAAGCGTAACTTCCTTGTTGTAACGTGGATGTATTGCCGGCTGCTAATGAGTTGTGCTTCTCTGAAGGGCTATCAAAATCATAGACGATGAATCCACCATGAAAATGGTGGTCACCATTGTATTCGTGCGGTGGGACTAAATCACTCACAATACGGTCAAGGACATTAGACCATGCGCGTCTTTGTGTATATTCACCGTCACCATCATCTAAGCAGAAATCAGAACATTCAGAATAGCCTAAATCATATGCACCATAGCCTGCAGTGAATATAATAGAACCAATTTGCAAACTGTCAGTAGTCGATGTATTGTCCCAAATTGCGACACTTGCAATTTCGGTATCGATGGACTCACTCAACTTGATTAGTGCAATGTCGACACCTGATTCCATGATTTCGGAATCGCCTTCCCAACCAGGATGAATGTAGATATTTGAGACAGGATAAGCTGCATCGAAATGCCCCGAACCAACATCAACACCGAGGTAGACACCAGTTTCACTGGCAACAAGTTCGTCAACAACGTGAGCAGCGGTCAATACCCATTTTTCGGATATTATCACACCACTGCCAGACAAGTATTGCCCCCCATTATCCTCTCCATAGATGTTGACTGTTGATGAAAAATCAGGATAGTCTTTGTCAATCGTGAATGGGAATCTATTGGCTCCGAGATCTTCGTATAAACCAGCATCGACATCGTGACGAAATCCAAACTCAGGCGTTTCCTCGAGCTCAAAAATCTCACCTAAACTGGCAAACAATACAGCGATGAGTAACACGAAGGCTACGATTACAGCAAAGCCAGCGATGCCGATACCAATCCATACATTACGGCTAATTCGTGATCGTTTTGGGGATGTTTGGTAGTAAATCATCCCCGGTTGCGCAAATTGATTTGTTTGTGGGTATGCCTGTATTGTCGTATGTTGTACAGGTGCAACATTTGGGGCCAAGGGTTGTGTTTGCTGGGGATTGACAAAATCCGGATAGTATTGCCTTGTGTAGAATAGCGCCTGTTCTTGTGTATATCCTTGGCCAATCAGTGAGTTGTAATACTCAATATCTGCTGGGCCCATGTTAACACCTACATTTACTGTCGAATCAACTGCATTAATTCGGATCGTGCTTCAGCTTTGTCAAAGAATACACCGCGCATTGCAGAAGTGGTCATCACTGCATTCTGCTTCATTACACCACGACATTGCATACATCCGTGGGATGCCTCTACAATAACGGCACACCCCAGAGGTGAAAGGTGCTCTTCCAAATCGTCAGCGACACCCTTTGTAATTCGCTCTTGATTTTGTAAACGCCGAGCGTGCATGTCTACGATTCTTGCCAATTTGCTGATGCCAACAATTCTGTCAACCGGGATATATCCAACATGAGCGACTCCTTTGAATGGCTGAAGGTGGTGTTCGCATGTACTGTGGAATTCGATATCCTTCAGTAGAACGATACCATCGTATCCCTCAGCGTTGAATGTTGAATCTAACACCTCTGATGCTGACTCATTGTATCCAGAAAAAATCTCGCTCCAAGAATTGATAACTCGTTTGGGTGTATCGATGAGTCCTTCACGATTTGCATCACCCTCAATATACTCTAGGAGTTTCCTAACCGATTCTTTTGCCTCTTCAACTGTGACCATTCAATCATCCCCTATACGCCCATGGCGACTATCAATTGCATCCAGTTGATCTAGCAATTTCCTGCAAGCTGTTCGAATTGCATCTGCAACGCTGACAAACTTCGCACCATCACCGACATGAATTTTTAGATCGTCAAGCAGTTGCTGCGGGACGTCGAGACTCACTTTAGGCATAAATATGGGTCATATCAATAGCATAAATAGTATTCGTATAGTAATACTATGGTATTATGATAAGGATTCTACCAAATCCTCTCGGTTGAATTGTTTCGATGCCCACCATATCGCTCCAACTGCATATATGATTGAAGTTGAACTCCACATGAGAATATGCATTGGATCATAAATGCCCATCAGAGCCTCTCGCATGGCCAATGTAATGTTGAACACAGGAAGCAAGAACCACCAAAGTTCAATGCCTTCTAGATTGACAAATTGTGCAAACAATGTCGGTACAACAAAGACAACCACCATCGGGCCCAATATGCTACCTGCTTCACGTACACTATGGGCTCGGATAGCAACAGCCAGTTCAATTGCGACGACGAATATCGCAAACAAAATCACGCTTAACATCAGCAACCCTAGATCGCGGATTGTAATTTCTGGCACATCTAGGCCACCGGATGTGATGAAACTCACGGCAAATAGCAATCCAATCATTTGCCCCAATACACTAGCGCATGCCACTACAGCTACAGCCAACCATTTTCCAAATAGCAATTCGGTGCGTGCTGTTGGTGTACAAAGTAAGGCCTCCATGGTACCTCGTTCTCGCTCACCCGCAGTCAAGTCAATTGAGGGTTGAATAGCGGCAGTTGTCGTCCACATCGCGACGACAAGGGGGATGAACATCGCCAACCCCATCGCAGCGAGTTCGCCACCACTTGCAATATCGGCACTATTCTGATCACCATCCCAATGAACCGGGTCAAATGCTTCAGCACGTGTGAGATTATTCTGCGCCAGTGTATTGTTGATTACATCTGATTCCCATGCCAAAACTGCATCTAATGTGCGTGTGCGCGCTTCCCAAGATAATTCATTTGTTGAATCGGATAGAATGGCATAATTCCATGATTCTGATGCATTCGAGTCAACTTGCTGCAACCTCAAAATTGCATGTATTGTGGCTCCCCCATCGTTATTGATTCGTTGGGCATCATTGCCAGGTTCAGACAAACTTGAGACATTGGAAAGATTCGCCCTGATGATTTCTAAATTTTGATATTCTAGATAAGTGGTTAAATTATCACTTAATTCACCCTGGACTTCAATTTTCAGTTCATACTCAGATAATTCTGCTGCCTCACCCTGTAAAAAGAGAGGGAGGGCGATGAATATTGCCGGGAAAATCAGCAATGGTACCAGGACCATTGCCAATACCGTTCTCCAATCACGCACAAAATCAATCAATTCCTTGCGTGCAACGATAAGCACACGTGTGAAATTGAATTGTGACATCAATTCCCACTCCTTGTAAGCATTCTACGCCAAACTCTAGCGATTTTACCTTCATCTTCTGTCGAATCTATGCGGGATTCGTCTTCTGTTAACGCGACATATGCCTCTTCCAGATCTTTTGTTCCAGTCTCTTCTAACAGTGCCTGAGGTGTCCCATCAGCTCGAATGGTACCATTGTGAATGATGACGATTCGATCGCAGACTTGCTGCGCTTCTGCTAGATTGTGGGTACTGTAGATGACCGTGCCACCTTCATCGCCTAGTTTACGGACGAGTTTACGAACCATTCGAGCACTGGTCACATCCAAGCCGCCCGTTGGTTCATCTAAGAGTAGAATTTTTGGTCCATGTGAAAGCGATCTCAATAATGCCGTTTTTTGCCTCATGCCCCTTGAAAATCCGCGAGTTGGGCGATGAAGATCCTGGTCGAAATTCAGCAACTTAGCGAACCTTTCAGTACGTGTCCAAGCCATGTCATCATCGACACCATTCAGTCGACTGTGATATCGAATATTTTCCCATGCAGTCAATCTGGCATACAATCCCGTGGCTTCTGGTACAACCCCAACGTGATCACGCATCTTGTGGATATCTACTGCGGCACCTTCAATCATCCCTTGGACATCTCCTGATGATGGCCGATACAATCCACACAATAACCGCAATAGAGTGGTTTTTCCAGCTCCATTCCCACCCACAAGGCCGACCACTTCACCTGAATTGAAAGTGACATCTACGTCTTGAAGTGCAGTCACTTCTTTGAAAGATTTAGTGACTCTAGATACAGTCAACAAGGGTTCAGACACATTTGCACCTCATTGTCTAACGTGCTGTACCAATTCAACAAGAACTCCACCGGTACTGGAGGGATGAACAAATGCAATTTTCGTACCATGGGCGCCATCAACAGGTGTTTCATGTATCATGCAAATATCTGCATCAATCAGGTGTGCGATAGTCGCCTTCAAGTCATCGACCTCAAAAGCCAATTGCTGGATACCAGGCCCACGTTTATCGAGAAATTTCCCAATGGGCGTATCGCGACCAAGGGGTTCTAGCAACTCAATTTTAGGAGAATCGCCACCAACAGTATCGAAGAATCGAATGTTCACACCTTGTTCGTCGTTGGTTTCATCACGCCCCTGAATCAATCCAAGCACTGACCAGAATTTGGTAGCCTGCTCGATATTATCAGTGGCAATTCCGATATGATCTATCCTAATGCCCAAACAATCACCTCAAAATCCACTCGGAGCCGACCAAGTCCCAAATACCAATTTCATGGCATTCATAATTTCACCCACACTACAGTATACACGCACAGCATGCAAAATTAGTGGGAACAAATTTGCATTTGTATTTGCTGCTTCAGTAATTGCATTAAGCGCATCAAGCACGACACCCTCATCTCGCATATCAATCAATTGAGACATTTTGGCATATTGCATTTCGGTAATTTTCGGATCTATTTCCTCTCCTTCGTATTGCAAATCTTCATCCATTAAAGCATGGTTTACACCGACAACTTTCCTTTGATGACTCTCTACATCTTGCATTTGTTTCCAGGCAGAATCATGGATTCTTCTTTGTTGAAAACCTGTTTTTAGTGCAACGAGTGCACCACCCATTGAATCTATTTCCTGAATTAATTCTAGTGCGTTTTCGAATATGGTTTGTGTCAGTGATTCCACATGATAGGAACCTGCCAATGGGTCAACGACATCAGATAGACCAGTTTCTTCAGCCAAAATCTGTTGCGTTCGTAATGCAATCGTCGCACTTTCGTCCGTTGGCAATCCAATGGCTTCGTCATACGAATTGGTGTGTAGCGATTGGGTTCCGCCCAATACTGCAGACATGGCTTGATATGAAACTCGAGTCACATTGTTCAGCGGTTGTTGTGCAGTCAATGTAACACCAGCAGTTTGTGTATGGAACCGTAACATAGTCGACTTGGGATTTTTCGGTGCGTAGCGCTCAGTCATCAGATGGTGCCAAAGTTTTCTAGCAGCACGGAATTTAGATACCTCCTCAAAGAAATCATTGTGGCAACCAAAGAAGAATGACAATCTAGGTGCAAATTCATCTACATCCATGCCTGTTGAAATCGCAGCATCAACATAAGCCAACGCATTTGAAAGTGTAAATGCGATTTCTTCTACGGCTGTTGCACCTGCTTCACGAATGTGGTATCCCGAGATACTGATGGTATTCCAGAGGGGATGGTGTTCAGCACAGTGACTGATTAGATCCGTGATTAGGCGCATGCTCGGCTCTGGAGGAAAAACATGTGTACCACGTGCGATGTATTCCTTCAAGATGTCATTTTGCACCGTTCCACGTATCTTTCTTGTATCTCCGCCTTGTTCTTCACATACTGCAACATATAGTGCGAGTAAAATGATTGCAGGGCTATTGATTGTCATCGAAGTCGATACCTGGTCTAACTCAATTTGATCAAATAAAGCGCGCATATCTAGTATTGAATCGATGGCAACCCCCACACGACCAACCTCTCCTAAACTGAGCGGATCATTGCTGTCCATGCCTAACTGTGTAGGCAAATCAAAAGCTACAGAAAGTCCACTTTGACCCCGATTTAGGAGTGTATGAAATCTCTTGTTTGTTTCTTCAGCACTACTGAATCCAGCATACTGACGCATCGTCCAATATCTGCTTCTGTACATCGTCTCATGTACTCCACGAGTGTATGGTGCTTGGCCAGGATATTCAGAATTGACAATTACATCATCGGCTGTGGGTACGTCTGAAATCGGTAAACCACCAAGGGTTTCAAATGATTCCTTACGCAATTTCACGGGAATTCCTCGCTCTGACGAAAGGGTTGACGCCTACAATCGTTACGTGGTCACAATTAGCAGCATGTATCATCGTCACAGCAATTCGACTTGGGTTGTACTTCATGCTCAACACCACCCGGGCCGTGAACATGTCCATGAGCAACTTCACTATCTTCAGCAGCTCTCACGTCAATTACTTCAACATCAAAGTGCAATGTTTTACCTGCCATTGGTGGATTGAAATCACATTTAACAGCAGTTTCTGTGATTGCTATGATTCGGAAAGGACCAGCATCTGACATGAGCATCATACCAAGGTCCAATGGCATATCTTCGGGAAACATTCCTCTTGGAACTTCCTGGATTAGCTCATCTGTAGGGTGGCCATATGCATCTTCAGGTTCAAGTGTAAATGATCGGGTATCACCAGTTTTAGCGCCCATGATTTCGCGTTCGAAACCAGGTATCATCTGCTTGTGGCCGACCAAAAAAACCAGAGGATCGCCACCGATACTGGTATCAAATGTTTCTTCACTGTCTGGAAATGTCCCAGTATAGTGTACTGTTGCTACTGTATTTGCTTCAATTATTGTCATGTTATCACCTACGTGTTGTCAAAGAATCAATGAGTTTCTCTATACGACTGAAACAGTTTTCTGAAATAATTCCTGCAGCCATTTTCTCTTGCAAGAATGATTTTGCCTCTTCAACACCTTGGCGTTGACCCTTGGCAATGGTCTGACTAAGAACATTGGAGCGATGCTCATCTTCAACACCTTCATCTTCTAAGATTCGCCGCATGTCGTATTTGAACTCCATAGACTTGCCTTGGTTCAATTTTTTCACTCTCTTGGCCTGACCTTGGGGTCTGTTACGCTTGCCTTGCCGGCCACCTCTTCGCTGTTGACCAGTAGGCTTCGCCTGTTTTTTGAAAGGGTTCGTGGGCTCCTTCTTTTTTTGGAAAGATTCTTCTTTTGCACTTTGGGTTTCTGTGGCCTTAACACGTGTTGCTTCGATTAGTTCGCGTGCTCGCTCATCAGTTTTACGCTGTAATTCGCTTTGTTTGGTGTCAGATTGCTTACGCAATCCAACACTTTTACCAGCCCGAGCTGGTGCGCTGGGAGCTGATTTATTGTCGGATTTTTTTGGTGCATTACCAGTAGGTGCGATGGGAGGTGCTTTCGGTTTATTTCCAGGTGGAGCCGGAGGTCCAGATTGACCGCGGCCACGGCCTGATTTGTGGCCTCTCTTGGGAGATTTTTTGCTGTCGGGGGCAGACTTTCTGGGGTTCTTGAACGGATTTGACGGCTCATCCCTAGCACCCAAGTCTGACATCCTCCAACCGGACCTCCGGTCGACCCGCAATAAGGGTTGGCTTTCGGCATCCTAATTCCAAAGTATGGGTGTTTCATCTGTACGCAAATCCTGCCTTACACCCGATTGATCGAGCTTAGTCGGTTCACCCCACAGCAATTGTAGTCGACCGAGTGTTGCAATCATACTACCATTATCGATACAAAGTGCCTTAATCGGTACATGTGAAGACCCAAATCGGTCCCTTGACATCATGTCGCACATACCACGTAATCGCTCATTGCAAGCTACTCCTCCACCGAGAAGTAATTCTGACTTACCCGCATGGGCCATCGCTCGTTCAGCGACTTCGACACATGCAGCAAAGGCATGTTCTTGCAGAGACCAACAGACTGCTTCCAATGGTTTGCCTTTTTCAACAAGATTTAGGGCTGCATTTAGGATTCCTGAAAATGCCAAATCCATGCCCTGAACCGCATAGGGTAACTCAAGACCATCAAGAGTTGGATTCGGGTTATTATCCAGCCACTGATTTGCCAATTGCTCAATCTTTGGCCCACCAGGAAATGGAATGCCCTGCTCGCGTGCAAACTTATCTAACATGTTACCAATCCCAATGTCCAAAGTCTCACCAAGTACACGATATCTTCCATCTAATCTGGCGATTACTTGTGTATTGCCACCGCTGGCATACAACAAAACTGG
>PAYW01000032.1 GCA_002715425.1 Actinomycetota bacterium
GTGGATGTTCCCGAATGGGTGCACTTCAAGATCGCCGAACCTTCTCGAGAAATTTATATGTTCTTCCAGAGTTAATACCTGATTACGGAGAACTAAGACCTTGTGTGTAAGCCATAGTTGCTTTATGTCGTCGACATTCTCGTCAGTAAGGTTCGCTAAATCAATTTCTTCGATTGCAGCGCCAAAGAAATTGTTCAACTTCGTGACTTCCATAGGAGAAAGGTACCACAAGATTCTTAGACCCTTGTAAACACATGCCCTCTAGCGCCCACAAACATGTAACAAAACCTGTTCTGTCCTAAACTAAAACACATGGTTAAAGGGGTTGCCACAAGGATCATCACCATCGCTGTTCTCATGGGCAGTCTCGCGGCCTTCTCCCACCTTGTGTCGAGTGTCAGGTTTCTTTGCAACAATAGGACTACGCGGAAGTTTCTTACCCTTGTTCTCATCTCCTTTTTTGTGCTGCCTATGGGTTCGGCGTCCGCTGAAAGCGATGATGTCCCCCCTGAGGTACAAGAAGAAGTTGATGAATACACGGAAGCCTACATTGCATGTTTCCCCAATGGCGCCCCTGACACTTGGGACTACTCAGAACACGGTTTTGAAGATTGCCTAGACGGAGACCCTGACGGCCCGTACGGCGGATGGGATCCCTGCAACCTTGAACCGAACTGGTGGGACGAAGAAACCAATGGCGTGTACAACCAGCTTATGGATTGTGGCTGGGATCCACCGACGCCTCCCCCGGATGAAACCGGCTGGGACTTTTGCAAGTCTGAACCCGACTGGTGGAACGAAGAGATGGACGGCCCCTACCCGCAGATCGCTGACTGTGATGAATGGGGTCCTAATACTGAGGAGGCAGCGAGAGCTGTCATGAAAGAAGAATGGGATTATTGCAAGCCTCCCCCGGATTGGTGGGACGAAGAAATAGATGGTGTGTACCCGCAGATCGCCGATTGTGGTTGGGAAGGGTTCCCTCCTGATGAAGAAGAGGAACCTACGCCGACACCGCAGAAGCTGATCATTGAGAACCCCACACCGGATAGTTCAGTGATCGTTGACCCCGATACAGAAACAGGTGACAAATCCGGAAAACGTTTTTTGAATATTCCGTGGTATTGGCTAATCCCAATCGGTCTGTCTATCCTATTTATCCTTCAGGTCTTAGGTTCCAGCTATCGGAAGAATAAGCTATAACCCCTGTAAACACAAGGCCTCTAGCACCCCCCATAAATTATCATGTTATGTGTCTGTAGTTGTTTTGGGCATGTTGTCACGTAGATTAGAGAAACATGAGCAACCTGATAATTTTATTTAGTGGTCTGGTAGTTGGAACCATTGTTTTTCACTCAGCGATTGTTGCCCCTACCGTCTTTCGTACTTTAGGCGAAAGCGATGCCAGTATTTTTCTGCGAACTATTTTTCCTAAATTCTTTCTTTTCCTAACGCTTATTAGCGTGGTCAATTTCCTTTTGGCAGTGATTGATGGTCAGTCCGGAGTCATGGTGATGTCAGCAATAAGTGCTGTGTTAATGGGCATAGCCTATGGACTAATCCCGGTAACTAACCGCAGCCGAGATGAAGGACTACAACAACGTTTCATTCAGCTTCATAGGCTAAGCGTATTATTAACTCTTGGGGTGTTATGCCTCAACGTGACAACCATTTTTTTATAACTTTATGTTACGGATATAACGGCTACAAAGAGTAACTAAGGGTACTCACACAGTTAATAATGTAAATTTTGCAACCCCCTAATAAGAACCAACCCACTTAGCCTCTCTGTTCCTCACTAGCGCGTATTGATTTACTCTCAGGGGCTCCATAGGAGCACAAGAGAAAAAGTAAACCTATGGGGGGCGGGTTTCCCTAAAGACCTCAATGAGGATTTGAGAATCTCGCTCACTAGATATAATTAAATCCGATAGGTAGGGTAAAAATGTTAACAGAAAATCAATACCAACCACTTCCGAATTGTCTGACGATTAAGGAGTCAGAAATACACGGGAATGGGCTCTTTGCTTTATCAGATATACCGACTGGAACAGACCTTGGAGAAAGCCATTATAGGTGCAGCGAAACCAGCGAAATTAAACGTACTCCACTTGGGGGTTTCATCAATCATAGCGAAAACAGTAATTGCAAAAGAGTGGGCGGTCCGTCTTCTTTCCATATCATTACTACTAGTGAAATAAGATCCGGAGAAGAGTTAACAGTCACTTACACGTGGTATAACCCCACGTAAGAAAAGTTAGAAGAAAGAGTTTCAGTAAAGACAGACCTCTATACATAGTCATTTATAGAGGTCTGTTTTTCCAGCTTTTCTCAGGGTGATGATTGTCCTGCTTTTTACTACTGTTGAATTTTTGTCGCTTATTTGGGCCGGTAGTGTTAGTAACTGTCTCATCACCGACCCGTTTCTTCTTTGAATAGGGAGATGATTTGGGACGCGTTCCTTTTTCTGTTACCCGGCCACCGCTCTTTCTATTTTTTGGGGGTTTACCCATACCTTAATAGTAGAGCTAGTTATGGACGTTGTAATGCGATACTCAGAGTACATGCGGCTACCTGCTCGAAGGTATGCAGATCGTTGAGTTTTTGTTTAGTACGCTTGGAGACTTATGCATGTAACAATTGACGGTCTAGCAAAAGAAGGAGATGGCGTAGGTCGATGTCCTGACGGAAGAGCAATTTTTGTTCGCGGCGCATTGTTAGACGAAAAAGTTGATGTAATCAGGACGGAAGAAAAAAGAAAATTTCTTCGCGGACGCATCGTATCTATTCTAGAGCCCAACGATCATCGAGTTAAGCCTTTTTGTAGTCACGTTCAAGATGGTTGTGGAGGATGCAACCTCCAACATGCGGATGCTGAACTGCAAAAGCAAATAAAGCTTCGTATCACGAAAGAGGCTATTGAACGGATAGGTAAATTCGATGCGATTCCTATCAAGTACGATGGCCGCATAGAGCCGGTAGGGTATCGCACGACAGTTCGTTGCTCAGTCCTTGATGGGAAAGCTGGTATGCGCGGATTTCGAAGCCATGACCACATACCGTTGAATTCCTGTGGGGTGGCTCATGAACGAGTTGAGGAAATAATGGCTAAAAGTTATTTCGGAGAGATCGAAGAGGTGGTAATACGTACAAGTAACCTCACGGGGAAATCCTTAGCAATAGTTTCTGCCTTTGATAGGTCGATAAAGACACTTAAGGACGTTCAAGTAATTAGCCCTGATCAACTTCGGAAAGGGCAGTCAGCAAATATTGTTGAGGAGGTTTATGGAAAGGAATGGAGGATTTCGGCAGACTCTTTTTTTCAAGCATCTCCACAAGGAAGTGAATTGCTTGTCCGAACTGTTAAGGACATCGTCAAAAGGAATATTTCTGCATCTGCGTCAATGATCGATTTGTATTCTGGAGTGGGTATTTTCGCTGGGACAATAGGATCTGGCCGTCAAGTTACAGCAATAGAGCAAAATGTCTCAGCGACGAAAGACTCAATCCATAATTTGGGTGACGCTGTAGAACATGTGTGTTCTCGTGTTGAACAATGGGAAATATCACCTCATAATTTTGTGATTGCTAACCCTTCGCGAAGTGGGATGAGTAAAAGAGTTCCAAACATTATTGAGCAAACGGGAGCAGAGTTTGTGGTTCTTATCAGTTGTGATGCAGCCGCTGCCGCCCGAGATGCAAGACGAATGGTGGATAAAGGGTTCCAATTAGGTGAAATAGTAGTTCTTGATCTTTTCCCTCAGACGTCACATATCGAAGTGATCTCAACATTCGTTCGGTAGACCAACCCTGAAAAATCTAAAGACTCTAGATCTCCTAGGCCCTCTTCACATGTAACAAAATCAGTTCTGACCTAAACTAAGACGCATGGCTAAAGGGGTCGCCACAAGCATCATCACGAAATAAAGGAGCAATATGAAGAGGGGCACGTGTCCAAAATGTAACGGCAGAAATATTGTTACACCTAAGATTCGGAAACGTGTATTAAAGCACATTGGGTTCAAGTCTGAAGAATATTTGTGCGAGGATTGTGGTTACGTTGAAGTTTACAAAACCGTTCCAACGGGTAGAGGATGAACACCGGTAAACACATGCCCTCTAGGACCCATATATATTTATGTAGCAAACAGTTAGAATATGAAACTAGGTTGTATGGACATCAGAGAAAAACTGGTTAAACGCGGAGTGTGGTTCCGTACCGATTCCATGAGTTCAGAGCAAGCGGTAGCTTTCTCCCAGCGGTTAGAGAGCATGAGCTATTCAGCTTTGTGGCTACCTGAAAGCACAGGCCGAGACCCGTTTGTCCATATGGCACTGTTAGCTTCACATACCAGTGAACTAATCTTCGCTACAGGTATAGCGAACATTTATCATCGTCATCCCGGCATGACGAAACAATCAGCAGCCACGTTAGCTGAAATGAGCGATAACAGGTTCTTACTTGGGCTAGGAGTTTCTCATGCTCCAATTGTTGAAGGGATAAGACAGCTAAATTATTCAAATCCCTTGAAAAGCATGCGACAGTACTTAGAAGCTATGCAACATTCTCCTTATACAGCCATTCCTCCCTCTATTGAACCGCCATGCGTTCTTGCAGCACTAGGGCCAAAAATGCTTGAGCTCGCCGGAGAATACACTGATGGCGCTCATCCCTATTTCACCACTCCTGAACATACTGCAACAGCAAAAGAAATCTTAGGGGAAGGAAAAATGTTATGCGTAGAGCAAAAAGTTGCCATGACTACGAACAGGGACGTAGCCCATGGTGTAGCTCGATCATCGTACAGCCGCCACGCAAATCTACCTAACTACCGAAACAACTGGAAACGGCTAGGTTTCACCGACGAAGATATTGACCAGGGAACGAATCGCTTCCTAGACGCAATCGTTGCGTGGGGAACACCCGATCAAATCAATACCCGTCTGGCCGAACATGAAGAAGCTGGAGCAACACATATCTGTATTCACCCGCTTAACACAGAGCCAGAATCTGAAGAATCTTTATGGGAAACCTTAGAGGCCCTAGCTCCATCGGTTTAACCCCTGTAAACACATGCCCTCGACCCCTTCGCAAAAATCTAACCAAGAAGCAACAGTTGCCTTGATCGGTGCCGCTATCGCTGTCACCGCTTGGGGGGCATCTGGAGTCATCATTAAGCATATCTCTCTGAGCTCTAGTGAAATAGCTGTGTACCGATTCACCTTCTACGCCTCTTTGTTAGCGATCTTCATGATGGCAAAAGGAACTCCTCTCACTATACGGGCGTTACGTGTATCAATTTGGGGGGGATTGGCCTTGGGCCTTGACGTCGCATTTTTCTATGAGGCTTTGAAACGAACAACGATTGTGAATGCTACGATCATCGGCTCATTGCAACCGATCATCGTATCTATCTATGGATATAAAGTATTAGGAGAAAAAATTCGAAAACGAGAGCTAGGAATCGGACTCATAGCCCTACTCGGTACGGTCGGAGTTCTAGTCGGATCAAAGGGTTCATCTGAATGGAATTTAAGTGGGGACTTGTTTTCCGTAGGATCACTTTTTGCATGGTCTGCATACTTCATCCTCTCGAAAAAAACACAAGACAGAATCACTCCGATGGAATACACAGCATCCACAGCGGCAATAACTGCCATCATGAGCTTTGTTATTGCTTTAGTCCTAGGGGTATCATTTACAGTTCCTTCTAGAGAAAATATTCTCTGGCTTCTCCTTCTTGCTGGTATCGCAGGGGTGATCGGGCATTCCCTAATGAATTGGTCTCTTGTGCGTATTCCTCTTTGGGTTGGCTCTATCTTTACTTTGTTCGTACCTGTAGCATCAGCTGCATTAGCGTGGATTTTTTTAGGAGAATCACTAAATGCTCTTCAGGTTCTTTCGACTGTAGTAGTGATTCTCGCTCTAGGTTCTATTCTCCGCTATCAGAGATAACTGGGATGCCAGTTCTGACTTGGCGGGAGCGTAAACCAGCTGTAATTCAGTCCTTGGAGTTGCTGTAGTTGAATCATTTGGCATTCCATTTGTTAGAAGAGCATTTACACAGTTAAAGATGTAACTTTTGTAACGCCCTAAGAAAATCTCCTACACGCAACACACGTTATGGGCTAGTTGTCACAATCCGGATCACTACAGCATGACGCATTCTCGGCTTTTTTATTTTGCCCTTTGGGTTGCGTCCCTTTTCGGTAATACGACTATTGCCTTTTCTCATCTTCGGAGGTTTTCCCATGTAAAGAACTGAAATCGCCAACGAACAAACGTAGAAGATTAAACAACAATAATTCTTAAACCCCCTATAAACACGTAGTCTCTACATGTGTCACAAAGGAAAATGCGATGTGACACAGGACCTGCCATCTTAAGCCAAAATCCTGTAAGCTAAGGGGTGATGATGACAGTCACAGTATTCAGCCAAACAATACCTTTTGCCCTATGAGCGGAATAAAGGTTTGGATAGATCAAGATTTGTGTACCGGCGACGGTATCTGCGAGGAGATCGCTCCAGCTATTTTCTTCGGCGCTGATGATGGCCTCTACTACGTGAGGGAAGCAGGAACGGAAGCCCCCACAGAACCGACGCATAGTTTTCACGAACCTGTCGATGTCCCCGATGACCTTGTTGAAGCAACGATTGACGCAGCTGAGGAATGCCCGGGGGAATGTATTTTTCTCGACGTTGAGTAGCCTCTGAAACAAACCCTCAAGCACTTACCTGAGACTAAAGGTCCTGATTATTACTACTAGGGTTCAAAATGGGCGATCACCGATAATTGTCGTTCGTTCCATCCTTCGATGAGCCGGTATGAAATCATCCGTTCCTGTGTGTTGAACGCAACGGTTATCCCACATAACCACTGTCGTATCGTCCCATCGAACCCGGATTTGAATACTCGGATCACGAATCGCACCTGCTAATTTTCGAAGTAGGTACTGGCTTTCCTCTTTCTCGACACCATCAATGTGTGACGTAAAGAAGTTATTGGTATAGATAGCCTTTGCGCTTGTCTCAGGGTGTGTTCGTATCACTGGGTGGTGGACAAGAGGATACTTTTCCCTATCGACCCCATCTTCATCTTTTGGCGCTGAAGGGTTACTTTCCGTATACCAATCATGAGTCGCAGATAGCTCCCCTACTTTTCTTTTCGTTTCCGAATCTAAACGGTCAAATGCAGCTGTCGCGTCAGCGAAGCAAGTATCTCCACCTACTTCTGGGATAACTACTCCCCTGAGAATAGACCCCATTGGCGGGCTTTCTTTAAATGTCACATCAGAGTGCCAATCAGTTGCGAGCGCTCTCTTTGCTCCCCCTGCTTCAAGAATTAGTATCTCTGGGATATCCGGATCACCCCGATTTTTCTGAACGTGCGGGTGAGCCTCAAGATCGCCAAAATTTCGAGAGAAATCTACATGCTCTTCCGGAGTTAACACCTGCCCCCGAAGAACTAAAACCTTATGTGTAAGCCACAATTCCTTGATGTCATCAACATGCTGCTCTGTAAGATTTGATCCATCAATTCCGTGGATTTCTGCACCAAAGAAATTATTCAGCTTCGTGACGTTCATAGAAGAAACCTAACATGCAACTTTCGAACCTTCCAAAGGTCACCCTTGGCCACCATCGTGTTTGGTTTCCTGATCATACCTAACTTAGTTTTGCCCTAAACTAGGGATATGGCTGACTGGATGGAAGAACTAGAACGACTCGGAGAACTACGAGAAAAAGGTTTACTGAGTGAGGAAGAATTCGAGACAAAAAAGAGCCAACTGCTTTCTTCTAAGCAAGGTGCCCCAGTCCAACAAGTTGAAACAACTTTAAAGTGGGCTCCGATAAAACAGAAATATGTGCAACGTTTCAAGTGGGCTTTCGCCGTTTATATTCTCCTCTTCTTAACAGCAGCAATTTTTATTGCTACATTCATCATCCGGAACTTCTACTAAGTGACAGCATTTAGTCTTTTGAAGTACACACGTGTGACCTAAATATCCAGATGAAGGCTCTCCGTTTTCAATTACAGGCCTTGACGAGGAGATAGCGGAGTAATTTTTACCTTTTCAGTTTTCTAAGACTGTTCGCTACACGATTCTTTCTCGCATGATCTAATTTCAGATCATGCTTGTATCCAGTTTCCAGCATTGCTTCAAGCTCTTCTCCAGTAAGTTGACCTTCTAGCCCCGAATGGTCAACAAGAATTTGTCCTGCAGAAGGACGACACTCTTTGTCTCTCCAAGTTTCTGGTTTCCACATTCCGCCACGCATAAACGATTTCGCACAGTGAATAAAGCCAGTCTCTATTTGGACCACTATGGCAGTCTTCGGAGTCTTTAATTCACTCGAGAAACCCTCTAGAATTTCTCTATCGGTGGTGATGCAAGCAGAGCCATTGACCCGAAGAGTTTCTCCTAAACCAGGGATAATGAAAAGTAAACCAATTTTCCGTTGGTTGATAATATTTCGAATCGAGTCAAGTCGATTATTGCCATTTAAATCTGGAATAGCGATATGTTTCTCGTCGAGTACTCTAACGAAACCTGCTGGCCCTCCTCTTGGCGAAACATCAAGGTTGCCTTCTGGACAGACGGTTCCCATAAGTAAAAAAGTTGAAGCCGCAATAAAATCTTGGCACCCCTGATCAAACTCACCAACTTCCTTATTAATGACTACATCAGTCGGAGGACGGTAAAGATTGAGGAGCTCGTCCTCAGAGTTAATGATATTTAATGAGTCAAGATTCACTTCTACGAAACCCCAATATTAAGAACTTCCCAATGGCTATCATAACCTCTAAGATTTCTAAGGTCTAAACATCCAACAAGCAGCTAGCTTGACTGAGACAGCTGAATAGAAAGAGTTCTTCACCAACCTTTTGGACCCTGTTTATCTGGCCTAGTGTTCTAGAGTGCGACCGTGGTCTAAAAAATCTTCTAAAGAAATAGATAAGGAGCAAAATCGGTTGCTGTGGGCCACATTAATTTGTGGTTTCATCGCTGGCTTTGACTCAACGAGCACGTTTATTCTTTTCCCTGCGATACGATCAAGCCTCGGAAATGGAGACACGGCAGCTACAACTTGGATACTGACGATAGTGGGCATAGTGAGTTCAGCCGTACTTCTCCAAGCCGGACACCTAGCTGACCGCTTCGGCCATAACAGGATCATGATCACTTCGGCAGGAGCATCCGTAGCCGGGTCGCTACTAAGCGCTGTTTCCCCTAACCTGTTCCTACTTGTAGTAGGCAGAGGATTACAAGCAGCAGCCCTAGCCGGACTCGGAGTAAGTTCGATAGCAATTATCGTCAGAGAAACCGAACCCGGCCTCCTCGCTACTGCTATGGGGAGATGGGCGTTTTGGACAGCTACAGCAGGTGTATCAGGGCCAATACTCTCATCAATTTTTGTCGAGTACACCTCTTGGAGGGTCCTATTCTTATCGGTTATCCCAATCAGTGCCATGGTGATTTATCTAGGGGTCCCATACTGGAATACTGACCACCGTTCTTCTAAAAAATCCAAAATAGATTACCTAGGGACATTCGCTGCGATGGTCGGTATCTCGTTGTTTGTATTAGCTCTCCTAGAAGGAAATGACTGGGGGTGGGCTAGCCCCCAAACAAACATTTCCTTTGCAGCCGGGTTCCTATTTATAGCTTTAGTAGTGAGAAGATCGAAGACACACGACTCGCCCGTTATCCCCTTACATGTGTTCTCAAATACAACATTTGTCCTTAGCGCAATCATCGGCTTTATCTCATCTCTCATGTTCTTTGGAATGTGGTTGGCTCTTCTGAGCTACGCAATTGATGTCTGGGGTTTCAGCCCTATGAAAACAGGCCTCCTACTGACCGTCATGCCAGGAAGCATGATTTTTATTGCGCAGCCAGCGGGCAGGTTCGCAGACAGAAACGGCTTCCGAGGCATCATGACCGGTGGCGCAATCATCTTCACCGTAGGTTTTCTCGCAACAAATCTAGTAGCCGGAGATTCACCTTCTATACCCTCAATGCTCCCAGCATTGGTAGCAGCAGGCATCGGCATGGCCACAATTCTGTCAAACACAACCGCAGTTGGAACACAAGAACTCGAACCTTCACTTGTTGGAACCGGAACGGCGATACTACAGACCGGCTACAGAATTGGCGGCTCATTAGGATCAGCGGTCGTTGCCGCCATCCTCGAATCAGGAACGATAGGAACAGTCACCACCCACAAATGGTCCTTATGGGCAATCATCATCTCGGGAGCTATAACAGGGATACTCTGCTCTTCAATCAAGAAAAAAGGGCCCATACCCGCTGCAGGAAACTCCTAATAGTAGGAAACGCTCAAGTCTATAAATCTCCAAACCTAAGAAATCTAATGGATACATAGGTCTACGCCTAACTTGATTACTACTCTTCTCATATGAACTTAGACATAAATAACTTCCGGAAACTGAACTTCTGGGCAGGGTGCCTCCACCTCATCTCCTTTGTATTGATCCTTGCCCTATCAAACGACGCTTCACTACCTGTCGTCGCGACGTACCTAACGGAAGCCCCAGGTACCGGAAATTTTTCAGATCCCGTCAATTTATTTAATCTGAATATCAGTTACATGGTTGCCGCATTCATGGCGCTATCAGCATTCTTTCACTTCTTTATCTGCCTCCCATCTACCTTCAAAAAATACACAACGGGCCTGAAGAGAGGAATAAATTCATATCGATGGATCGAATACTCCTTGTCATCCACAATCATGATCATTGTTATCCTTCAGTTAAATGGAACCGCAGACTACATCGCCCTTCTAGGAATCTCTGGAATCAATATCTGCATGATTCTGTTCGGCTGGCTTCAAGAACGGTACGTAAAAGCAGGTCATGGAGATTTACTGCCATTCTGGTTCGGCTGCTTTGCCGGATCTATTCCATGGATCGCAACAGCTCTGAACCTGATAGCTCCTAAAGGACCATCTGAAGCCACAACACCGGGGTTTGTGTACGGTATTGTGATCTCAATTTTTTTGTTCTTTAATTGTTTCGCCCTCGTCCAATGGAAGCAATATCGGGCAAAGGGCAAATGGGCGAATTATCTCCATGGAGAACGGATATACATCATTCTGAGTTTCGTCGCGAAATCGCTTTTAGCGTGGCAGGTGTACTCCGGCTCGTTAGCGAGTTAGGACAGTGCCTCTTTAAATAGCAATTGAGTCAGGTTGATAATCAGCAAAATTGATTATGCATCGAATGGTTTTGCTAACTTCTTCTTCTTCAGTGTCGTACTCTTCGAATTCATAATTTTGATAAACAGTCTTTAACTTGTTGAAATCATCTTCATCAATGCTGATTTCAAATTGTGGCTCTGACATGAAGCATCCGCCGCCACACTGTTCTCTTGTTGATCCGAAAATCAAATCATCATTTTGTAGTTGGAGTGCAGATTTAACACACTTTTGTACTATTTCTTCATTAGAAGCAATAGAGTGCTTCTTCTTTAAGCCATCTATGACTTCCATGTGAGTGTCTTTTAAATACAAACTAAATTTCATTATTTGCCCATATTAGATTTTAAAGAGAAAATTCTCTGTGTTTACTATTCTGTTAGGTGAGCCTAACATATACTTCTATTATCCCCCAAATCAGAACCATGTTAAAAAAAATTCCACTGATAATCTTTTCTACAGCTGGCCTTTTGTGTGGCCTTGTCGCCTGTGGCAATTCAACACAAGTCGCTAGCCCGACCCCTGGATCAGAACCCACCGTTGAACAACAACCCGAAGATATTATTGAAAAAGAAGGAGAAGATGAAATAGTAATAGAAAAAGAGACCAATGGTGAGGCCGAAAATCTGAATAGGTCTGATGAAGTTGCACCAGAGCCGACACCCTCTAGACGGCTTGTTGTTATCGGAGAGGATTTTGTTTTAGCCGATGTATTGGCTATGGGGGTGGTTCCAATAGCTGCAACGGCAACACTTAATGACAAATTTACTGGTATTGAAAGAGATACAACTGGAATTCAACCACTTCCATCTACCGAAGCGAACTTCGAATTACTCGCTTCGCTAAAACCTGATTCAATCATTACAACAGAAAATATCCTCAACTACGTTGATCAAGATTTACTAGATGGAATTGCCCCAACTAGTGTCATTTCTGGTGAAGGCTGGCGTGAACGAGTAATGAGTTTAGGAGAAATCTTAAATGCGCCATCTCAGGCTGACGCGCTACTTGCTGATTACGATTTAGCTATATCAAATGCGAAGGCGGAATTAAGTGGTGATATTTCAGTTTCACTAGCGACTATCTATCCGGGGTCGAACATTGCTGTTTGGGTAGATGGGCCAAGTAATATTCCTCAAACTATTTTGGATATGGGGATAGAACTTTCCCCCGGTATCAATAGCTACTCCTCTGCAATGAATGGGAGAGCATATATTTCAATCGAGAAAATTGGGGATTTATCTTCTCCGATAATTATCCTTTCACAATCAACAGCAGTTGAAGGCGAAGATGAATCTTTGCGAAACGTTCAAGATAACTCCCTTTGGAAAAATTTACCTGCAGTAACCTCTGGGAAAGTATCCACCATAGACCGTTTAGGTTACCCAGGAGTAGAAGGAAGGATCAGATTAATCAATGATCTAGTCGGGACAATACTGGAATAGTTCCTTTCATTTGAAACAGATGCCTCAAGACTTCGCAATGGCTTAGTTCCAAGCCACCGGAAATTTTCTTCTACCCCATAAAATAAACGGCTCAATTCTTTCAGGCTCATCTATAAGGCGGAGATTGGGGAACCGCTCCGTAATTTCTTTAAGGGCAAGGCGGGCTTCGAGCCGTGAAAGTTGGGCGCCTGGGCAGAAGTGGACTCCTAAGCCAAAGGAGAGGTGCTTCCGTAATTCTTCTGGTTCTCTGTCGAGACGGAAAGTTTCAGGGTCGTCAAATACGGCTGGGTCGCGATTAGCTGCTGCAAAAGTTGCCATTACCTTTGAACGCTCAGGAATTTTTTCTCCATGTAAATCAATATCAGCGGTATTGGTTCTATATAAGCCCAGGACAGGGGCGTCGAAACGCAAACTCTCCTCCACCGCAATTTTATGCAAGGAAGGGTCGTCTCTTACTTGCTCGTACAGGTATCTGTCTAAAAGTAGCCGCCAGAAGAGGTTGGTTAGTAGCGATGTTGTGGTTTCGTTTCCGCCCACGAGTAGTTGGTTGAGCATCACTAAGCGTTCCTCGTCGGAAAGCATCCGGTTGTCAACCTCGGCTAACAAAATGCCGCTAATAACATCGTCAGGAATAACATCCCCAATCAAGTCTTCGGCGTTATCGGTTTCATCGACTCCGGCATCATCTAGGAGGGAACGCCTTACATTTAGGTGTTCAAGCAGGTATGCGTTCATGGCTTCGCGGGGGACTTTGCGGCCATCTTCTGAAGTGTTAGATCCGGCTAATTGGGCGTCGCTCCATGCTTTGAATTGGTCTATATCGTCCGTTGGTATTCCAAGTATTTTGGCGATGACGATAACTGGCAGTGGGCATGCGAAATCGTCATGAAGGTCACCATGTGGTTTTTTAGCCATTTCATCTACGAGTTCTTTGACTAGCTGGCTGATTTCATCTTCCATTGCGGCTACGTGCCTAGGAGCAAAACTCTTTTGAATGAGTTTCCTGTACCACGTGTGCCCGGGAGGATCACTTTTGAGACATCCTTCGACTGAGTATCTGGGCATTTGGCCATAATGACTTGACCATAATTCGACGTTTGTAAGCATTGCAGCAACGTCATCGTATCTGGTGGTTGTATAGAGCGGGTAGGTGAAATCTTCGTGTTTGTGGACTGGGCAGGTTTCTCGTAAATCCTTATAGAACGCAAAGGGGTCATTTAAGACATCGTCAGAAAAAGGATCGAATACTGGCTTCCCCGGCATGTCGTTATCGTAGGAGAAATCTTCCGGTACCTCCAGTTCGTTCAAATTGATGGCGCTAGCTAGAAGTATCTAGACCAGTAGGGCACTAACAATTGTCCAAATTACTATGAGAGTTCCGATAACGATATTGAGCATGAAGATCTTCGGATGCTCATCTCTCGTCCCCCATCCATTTACTCTTCGGTTCCAGAATTTCTGATTTATCAAGCAATACATCACATAAGCCATCACAAGTAAGCCAATTACAAGTGATGCGACGTTTCCTACGGTAATCTGCGACACACCTCATACTAACGGCAAATACCAACTCTCTGATGAAGTACGGCGCACATAGGACAAAGCTTCGTGAAATCACTTAGAAACTTAGTGAGATAAAAACTTATGGACCACCTTTAACGGTTGATTACGAGGAGTATTAACTCTGGGGTTAAATTTCCGAAGATCACTCCTTAACGGTAATATCCTATAAAGAACTTATGGAGGAAGATAATGATCTTTTTACTACAGGAAGAAATAGACGACTACGCAAAGTTCACTGCGTGGTTCAATAACGAAGCAGTACCCAAAATTGAAGCTGCTGGTGGTCGGGTTCTGGTCCAAGGCGTCGAAATGGAAAACGGAAACATGCTTCACCTAGTTATGGAGAGTCCAGACCAAGAAACTGTTGGAGCCTTCATGTCAGATGAGCAATTCACAGCGGATCGTATCGCTGCAGGAGTGCATGTTGAAACAACAAAGGTGACGTTCCTTAAGAGCCAAGTTTAAGCTAGCCGCTTCAAATTCAAGCCTCTATTGCTTTAGTACTTTTGGACTCAAACTGTCAGGTGATAGATTGAGCGGTTTCTACTAGGGACTGGTCCATAGGAGTGGGTTCCCAACCAAGGATGTCGTACGTTTCTGCGTTGTTGACGGTTTGGCGCTCACCAACCATTGGCAATAGTCCCTTAACTTGTTCATCGAAAATACTCATTATTCTCAAAAGAAACTTGGGCGCTTTCCTTGTTGAAGCTTTTTTGAAACCTGCGTTCTTTAGTATTGCCGTCATTTCTGTAAAGTGAAGTGGCTCATCTGATGATGCGATGAAGCGTTTCCCGACAGCTCCATCAGCTGTGAGCGCTGAAACGTGCAACTTGGCGACATCGCGAACATCTATAAAGCCAATCGTAATATCAGGAACTAACGGGTATTTCCCGCTAATGATGTCAGAAATCGTCGTGAGGCTCTCTCCTTCGACTTTCCCTGTTAGTGTTGGGCCCATAACTCCCCCTGGATTTATCACGACTAGATCAAGATCATTCTCCTCAGCAAAAAGCCACGCAGCCTTTTCGGCTAGGACTTTACTTTTAGCGTATGTGCCAATTTCTGCTTCTGGATCAGACCACGAGTCGGTCCCATAGTGGCCGCTTGGCTTACCGGCAATGATCGCTATCAAAGAAGACGTGACAACGGTACGTTCGATACCCGCTTTCTTGGCGGCCGATAAAACGCGCAACGTCCCATCTACTGCGGGAGAGATTATCTCATTCTCATCATCTGGGTTGGCGATAATGAATGGGGAAGCAACATGAAGAACGTACTTGCAGTCAGTCATCGCTTCTTGCCAGCCTTCATCTTTTGTGAGGTCAGTTTCAACGAATTTGAGATTCTCTACTGGTGCTACCTTCGCAATTCCTTCGCGAACTGCTTCAGCTTTTTCCAACGAACGAACAGTCCCTACGACTTCATACCCTTGTCGAAGAAGTTCAGCGCCACAATGCTGGCCTATATATCCTGTTACTCCTGTTACCAGTACTCGATCAGTCATAACTTTCCTTCCAAATACCTATTTAAGACTTACTTAAAAAAATTTAGGTTATCGAATTATACGTTCAACTTCTAGAAACCGTAGGCTGATCACCTTACTCAACTCTTTCAAATTCTAGGTAGTTAACTTGGCCTAACATTCGATGTTTGTTAGCGTAGCTAAAACATTTCTGAAGCGAAGATGCAGTAGGAAGAGCACTACAGAAAATTGCTACGGAAATTTATAAAAGAAAGAGGTCAATTAATGTATATTTCAGCTAGAAAAATTACAGCCGCTGATGGAAGAATGGCTGACGCAACTGCCTTTGCTGCAATGGTGACAGAACGGATGAATGAAAAGTTCGGCACCACTCTTGGCTTAGGAACAGAAATAGGTGGAGACCCAAATGCTATTTGGCTTAATGGTAGGTGGGAATCACTAGGAGAGTACCAAGCATTTATGGAAGGGTTCTTTGCCGATCAGCAATTTGTTACTGCGACAAGCATCACAGATTCCGTAGCTACAATCAGCTCCGATCAGATCAATAGAATTCATCGTGCCCCAGGTGAACGTGACGCCTTTGCCGGCGTTAGCACCGGAAGAATACTGGCGTCGAACTTTGTAGGAGCCATGGCATTTATTACTGAAATAGCAGAGCTAGCAACAAAAATCACTGGACGTGAAACTGGTGTAGCTCTACCTGTTACAGGTGACCGGTACGAAGCGAAATTTGTCCAATTTGGATCTTCGCTTCAGGATTTACAAGAACTTGATGAGAAACTGTTTGCCAACGAGGACTACCTTGCGCTATTCGCTCGATCAAGCGAATACATGGAACCACAGTTTGATTCAGTCTTTATTCAGAGAGTTCTATAGCTCAAAGGGATCTATAAGGATGGGGCTTGGGTGTGGCGCTGAGCCGCATTCAAGTCCCAGCTATTTTTTGCATTCAAATCAAATGGGCCGTTAAATCGGTCACATCTAGGGACCTTGGATGACTATGTCAGTAGATTGATATGGTGTTCATGGCGTATTGTCATCTGGCGGCAACTCTATTTATGGTTGGGTTGATCTGGTTTGTCCAAGTTGTTCACTATCCCCTATTCAGTCGTCTTACAGGCGACGCCTCTATCCCATTCGCGGTTGAACATCAGAGGCGAACTGCGTGGGTAGTAGGTTTACCGATGCTGACAGAGGGTTTAACAACTCTTTGGTTATTCTTTGATCCGGTTAATAGTCGTATTCTCCCTCTACTCGGCGTGCTTGTTCTTTTGAAGATTTATCTGTCGACAATTCTTCTTCAAATTCCTCTCCACAAAAAACTCTCAAACGGGCATGACAAAGGAGTTGTCAGAAAACTCGTCGCCACGAATTGGATACGAACAATAGGCTGGACAACTAGAGCGGCTATCGCAATTGCTATTGTCGCTTGAGAAGGCTTGACCATTCCAAGCAACACTTGTAAACCCGTGTGACCATTTGTACTCTAAGAGACATGGAATTCAGAGATACTGCAGTTACTCCGACAGGGCTCGCTCGTATCCTTGGAGGCCTTATCCAGCATTCAGAAACGTGGGGCAAGGTATGGTTTGGATTAATCTTCTGGGGAAGCGTTCTTTTCGCCACTAGCACGCAAATCTGGCCTGGCACGAATGACATAGTTCTACTATGTGCTTCATTATTCATTGGCCTGTCTGCCGGACTTTACGCTCATATAAGGGGATTCTGGCTATGAGTATCGCTGCACCATCAATCGATTTATCACCTAAATCCGAGCGCGCCGTGGCTCGAAGGTTCATGGGTCGCATCCAATGGGAGATGATCCTCATTGGAATCGGACAGTCAGCTGCATGGATCGCCATCCTAACGCTGACCGTATTAGGGGTTACCCCAGTCTGGCTTGGCTTCGTCATTGCCACAATATGCATGTGTATGGCGTATCTGCCTTCTCACGAAGGCCAGCATGGAAATCTCTCAGGACGTCAAGATCGATGGCGGTGGATTGATACTTTTGTCGGCCAAATTTCACTACTGGGGCTTAAACAATCCCATGAAGTCCTTCGAGCAACACACATGAAGCACCATGCCCACACAAACGACCCGGACTTAGATATCGACTATCACAGCAAAGGAGACCACTGGTGGCAACCGGCGCTTGCAGTGCATCGAAACGACATGGAAGCCGTCGGACGTCACGCGGAACGAGACCCTGATTTCCTCCAGTCACTTATTCGCGGCATCCCGATAGCAAAATTACTCTCTTTAATCCAGCTGGTAATGGTTGTGCTGTTCCCTCTTGAAACGCTCCTCGTGTGGTGGCTTCCATCAAAGATAGGACTTTCCTATCTATACATTTTCTTCGCGTGGGAACCCCACAGGCCTGGAACGCAAACCGGTCGCTACACGGATACCCGCTTCTGGACAATTCCAGTGCCGCGTTTCCTCTGCCACTCCATGCAAACCCATGTAATTCACCATATGTACCCCACCATCCCCCATTGGGACGAACCCAAAGCAATGGAAGCTCTCCGGCCTTTTATGGTTGAACGTGGTGTTCCAGGATCAGAAGGTATTCCTGAGCGCGTGAGATTCAATCCCCTATTGGGACGGTTAGCAAACGATCAATAAAGGCGTTTACTTTGCGAACGGGAATTGCTACACGAAACGTAGCCTGAACTGTCTCAAATATTGTCTGTCTTATTATCCTCTCCTATCGTTAAATCATGAACGATGTCCGAATTGACGAATCCGGTGAACAAAGATGCTGGAACTGTAGCGGGAAGGACTTTGCCGCTAGACGCCCAATTCGATCGATACTCCTTCTGGGTGGGTTCGCTCTTTTGATGAAGAAGAAATTGAGATGCCAGAATTGTGGAAAGTTTAATGAGGTACCTTCAAGTGCGGTTCTGTAGGGAAAGCATAATCAGGCGCGGACTTTACTATTCGAAAGGCTTTCACCTCTTGATATTCATGATGGTGACTATGATAGCTCTGGGCGCATCTTGTGGCCGCCCCGAAGGCCCATCGCTCACCATGGTTGAACCTAAACCGGTAATGACTGCCGAGCCCACCGCTGCGCCTTCTCCGGATTCAGTGCAACAAGCAACCCCGCAGAAACCACAAGAAAACACTCCAGAAGAAACCCCAACAGGTGAATTCGCAACCGTCATTGAAGATATAGATCAGTTGCACATATTCTCATCCCCTAGTGGAGAAAGTACACAATTGAAGGTGCTACCGAATCCTGGTCCTTTTACAGGGCCGAGGGTTCTGGAGACAACGGGACAATCTGATAACGGCTTCATAGAGGTTGTTATCCCGATCCTTCCGAACAAATCTGTAGGTTGGGTAAGAGTGGAAGATGTAACTATTTCTTCAACCGGTCAGCTTATTGTCGTAGATTTGTCTGATCGAGAAGCCACCCTCTTTGTCGATGGTGTTATGACTCTGAGCGCTCCGGTAGCGATCGGAACAGATGAAACTCCTACTCCTGTTTTGGAAGCGATTATCGACGTTGTATGGGACAGGAATACTTCTGTGGAAAATTTCAGCGCCGTGTATGGCAGCAATCTTTTTGGATTGAACCAGCACTCTGAAGTTCTCCAAAGCTTTGATGGGAAAAGGCCTGCGATAGCTATCCATGGGACTCCCCAGCCAGAGCTCATAGGGTCCAAAGTATCCAACGGGTGTATCCGTATGCGAAATGAGGATATCGCAGCGTTCGCTCAATACGTGACGCTTGGTATGAGAGTACACGTTATCGATTAAGCTAAAGAACGCTACCCACTACCCTCGGAGTATTAAATGAAATTAAAAATCTTTCTATCTTTATCTGTATTGGCTACTGTTCTGATGGCATGCGGGGGGTCCTCTGACGAGTATGAGCCTGCTGGTGAAGTTCCATTTACTGAAGATGACCTTCAAGAAGTCTCATTTGAACGCTCGAACGAAGATAATGCAACGGTTTTTGAAAGCGTTGAGGACCAGATCTCTGTGACGGTTCCCGATAGTGCCCTTCCCGAATCTGTGGACCCAGATGACCTGACATCAGAAGCGGTGTATGTCTCTTCTGAAAATGTTTTTGCGATTGATTTCACGCTTGGGCCTGATGGGACCGAATTCGAAGAAAAAGTTGAGCTCAGCTGGGTAGGTCCTTGGGACCCGAATGCAGTTATTCAAATACAAGCTGTAAGCGATGACGGGGTTCCAGTCCTAACATCAATAGAAGACACTGAAGAAATTATAGAGAATTTGGTTATCGTCCCTTCCGAAAGTGGTGACGAGGCGAGGTATTCTCTCAACGTTGACCATTACAGTAATTGGACAGTTTCAGTTGATAGTTTTAATGACGATCGTTCCCGCAACTGGCTCGATGTCCATGTCCATGGGCGGGTTTCGTTTGGATTAACCCTCTTCGATGAAAGAGACCTCGATGACTGCCGTCCTTACGAATTATTAGACCATATCATGATCGATCCCGACTTTGATTACTTCCGTCTTTGCATGGATGCCTTAGATTCCCACTGGAAAGCTGAGCGTGAAGCCGGTGCATCTAGAATGCAGCTAAAAAACATTACCGGAGAGGACGTCGCAGCCATTGCCTTCGCTTCCGGGATGGACATTCATGGTCATTTCCATGACAGGGACGGGGATAGAGATCACGGGGGCGTATCGGGGAGGACATGCCAAAAAGTCATGATCCCAGAGAACAGCACAGACATCAGATTCATTACTTCAGGTGATACCCAAGTAGTATCTCTCAATACACCCTACAACTGTAGTGAACCTGATGACAACAGCCGTTTACAAGAGATAATGGCAAGACATGGGGATGTAATGCTCGGCACAGCGTCGATCATCCCAATGGTCTGCGCTTCAAATGAAAGAAGCGCTGAAGAACAGCA
>PAYW01000033.1 GCA_002715425.1 Actinomycetota bacterium
CCGCTTGCCGTAGTTTCCTCTGATTCTCCGGGCCGGACAACAATCCGGTCTTCCCGTGGATGCAAATTCATATCTGCGCACTCCTTGCACACTAAAAAAATTATTATTATATTATAAGTTCGTGGGGCATATTGGAGCCCTAAAACTCTCTACTCACGATACGTCCCTCAAACCAATTTCCAAACATTGAAGGATGTAGTTTCTGGACTAGTCATACTATCAATGCGGAGATTGGTATTAATCCCGTGCGGGTTGAGTTCCCTTAATACTTGCTCGCTCCATAACTCGTCGATGCGGAGAATAGTCACTGGTTGCATAGTGTTGGACTGCTTGATTATCCCAAAACGCTATGGAATTGGGTTCCCACCTAAAACGGCAGGAGTACTCAAGTACCTCAAACTCTCGACAAAGAAGGTCAAGCAGCTCAAAACTTCGTTCCTGTTCCCAGTCTTTTATGCCAGTCACAAATATCCTGTTGACGTATAGCAGGGGTTTTCCGGTCTGGTAGTGGTTGATAACTACAGGATGCTCGACAATCGGATACTGCTCTCGTATTTCTTTCTTTTTCTCATCAGGGACTTGGCGAGCGAAAGCTCTGAAAAAATCATGGGTAGCCACCAGTTCATCGATAAGGTCTTTCGTTTCTTGATCCAGTCCCCCGTAGGCCGCATGTGCGTCTACAAAAAGCGTATCTCCACCTACCGGAGGGACTTCGACTGCTCGAAGAATAGCTCCTCGAGAAGGCGTATTTCTCCAGGTGACATCATGATGCCACTGGTTCTCGTATCCGCCAGCCTTATCATTTTTTTCGAATCTGACCAGTTCTGGTGTTTCGGTGTTGGGAGGTAGAAATGGGTGGATCTCTAGTTCTCCGAATCGGCTAGCAAAGTTAACATGCTGTTCTGAAGTGATTGGCTGATTTCTGAAAAAGATTACCTTGTAATCCCATAAGGCTTGTTGTATTTCATCAATAACTTGTTGGGGAAGTTCCTGAGTTAAATCTAGACCAATGAGTTCCGCTCCGACAGTGGGTGAAAGTTGCTGAACATCGAAATGTTGCCACTTTAATTCTTGTAGGCGATCGCGCTCTCCGAAGAGATGAGTTTGAGGCCCCATTGTCCGCGAATATCCTGGAAGTTTTACTCTTCCTGGCAATCCGACGCTAGGGTCTTCCGAAGCAAGAATCTCTACGTCTTCTTTTTGGTGAAGCGTTTTGGACATACCACCCCTTAATTAATGCCCTCCATTAACAAGTCTAGCATCTGCGGAGATCATGTCAACTAGGGAGCTCTACTGGCTCTATCCCCAAATCTAGATAGGTCGCTAGCGGATAATAAAGAATTTCTCGACTTTCTATGAGCGGCCTCGCTATTTCCCCACGATCAACAAGTGTTGAGACTGCAACAACTTTTGCTCCGGTCGCTTCAACTGCGTCAATTGCTTTAAGAAGTGAACCTCCAGTTGTTATGGCATCTTCAACAACCAAGCAACGATCACCGTCCCCTATCGGTGAACCTTCAATAAGTTTATTTGTTCCGCGCCCCTTTGGTTTCTTGCGCACGAAAAACCATCGGCAGCGTTGAATTCCAGCTATTCCTATGGTCAAGGCATCTGCCCCAAGAGTTGGACCCCCAACAACATCGAATTCAACACCCTGAAGTAAAATTCCATCAACTATTGCCCTGCTAGCAATTTCTAGATCATCAAAGTGCGCTGTAGCCAGTTTGCCGTCAACGAAATCTTGGCTCATCGCACCTGAAGCCAATTGGATAGGCTCCTCTAGTCTTTTCAGTCCTTTGGACTTGATAATCTCAATTGCTTGCTGCTGCAAGCTACCCATTTGATCCTCCACTCCGTCTTTTAGCCTAGCTTGACTTACCCATCGAACCGATATATTGGACGCTATCGCGATCTACGACTGCGGCGATGCTTCGTTCTAGAATCGCAGTGAAAAGTTTGGACGCTCGTTCATTCGGCTGGTCAGCCGTAACGGCAGTATTCCCCCAATTCACAAGCCAAAATAAGTGTGCAGTATCTATTTGTTCTACAAGTTCATCAAATGTTTCAAATCCTGTTTCACGCTCATGCATCGCATCGTGATACCGGCGAAGCAGATCAATTTCAGAATCCCGTCGAAGATTAACGTCGAGGTTGCAGCCCAAAAACGGGGAAAGGTCACCAGAGCCATCTCCCCTTCCGACAAGCTGGAAATCCAATACGATGACCTCAGGAAGGCCATCTCCCTTATCATCGAAGAGAAGGTTATCTAGCCGGAAATCATTGTGCGTGAGAGTCCTGCTTCTTTCGGCCCAACTCACCAGCCACTGAGAAATCTCTGGAATAAACAATTCAAGTTTCTCTGGAAGCCAATCTGGATAGAGATGCCCGTACTGGTCCATCACTGTCGACCACGAAGCCTCATACAGCCCTTGAAGCCCCATATTAATTGGACTATCAAGAGGTGGAACCCACTCCATATCGATCAGTTCTCTGCTATCCCACCATCGTGAATGAATTTGTGCAGCCGTATCGATCACCGCCATAGCATCTTCTAGGCTTGCACCTAGTAGATGATCTCCGGACCGGTACTGTCCAACATCCTCTAGGAGAAGAGCGTATCGCTCTAACTCGGGATCATTTCCGTTGAAATACACGTCTGGTTTACGAATAGAAACTTTTGGCGCGACGTGAGTATAAAAAAGCGCTTCTCGCTCATATACACCAAGCATGACTCCGAGTGGTTTGAGTGCCCCATCAGTTGTTGGAATCTTGGCTATTACTGTTTGTGGCCCACCCTCGTTAGTTTCATATGTGAGGTGGAGTCGCGCTAATTCTCCAAGGAAGCCTTCACCAATCGCAATCCGTTCAGTCGCAACATCCGCCACCACCGACGAGGTCATTCCTGATGTAGTTAGTGCTTGAGTGAGCCACTCTGCGTCAAAATCATTTAAGGATTCAGGAATGCTCAAAGCCATGTTTATATCTCTAGTTCGATGTAAGGACCTGACGCAAACTAGTGCCTAATTTCCATAGGTCATCGGCAAGGCAAAGCCTTCGAATGATGAGGTATGTTGTGATATGGCAAATCAGATAAACGTTGCGAGTGATGGAATTGTTCGGTGTCTCTGGCCGGGGATGGATGAATTCTATATGGAATACCATGACACTGAATGGGGAGTTCCGGTAGGAGATGACGACGGCCTATTTGAGAGAATCTGTCTAGAAGGCTTCCAATCAGGGCTTTCTTGGATAACGATTCTTCGGAAGAGAAATAACTTCCGTCAAGCTTTCAAAAATTTCAATATTGAAGAAGTCGCCGGACTTGATGAAAAAGACTTCCAAAGACTCATGAACGATGAGGGGATCATCCGACACAAAGGAAAAATCAAAGCCACGATAAATAATGCTCAAAGAGCGATCGAAATTATAGATGAAAAGGGTTCGCTTGCTAGCTATCTGTGGTCATGGGAAACCAACGAAGGAACAAAGGAGAGTTGCCCAAATCGATCACTATCGACTGCGTCAGAAGCTTTAAGTAAGGATTTAAAGGCTCGAGGATGGTCTTGGGTGGGACCAACAACAATCTATTCGTTTATGCAAGCAGTAGGAATGGTGAACGACCATTCGAAAAAGTGCCACTCATGGGAAAAAATTGAAGATTTGAGAACAAAATTCATTCGTCCTTAAATCCTGCTATCGAGATGTACCAAAGTCCACTACCCTATTTGCCGTGACTCACCCTGGAGATCCATATATTAAAGAGCAGATGCGCGAGTTCGGCGAGACAATTTTTGCTGAGATGTCAGCTCTTGCCGTCAAAACTGGAGCAATAAATCTGGGGCAAGGTTTTCCCGATACCGATGGACCTTCTGAAGTAGCTGAAGCCGCAGTTAAAGCTATACGAGACGGGTTCAATCAATACCCCCCAGGATTGGGTATTCCTGAACTTCGTAATGCTGTTGCTAAACATCAAGAACGTTTCTACGGAATAAATTTTGACCCCAATAATGAAGTACTCATTACGGCAGGAGCTACTGAAGCTATAGCTGCCACGCTCCTGTCCATTTGTGAGCCGGGCGATGAAATTGTCACGTTCGAACCGTATTATGATTCATACGCTGCCTCTATTTCACTGGCGGGAGGAGTTCGTAAGGTGGTGACCCTCCGAGCTCCAGATTACAGTTTCGACCCAGAAGAACTTAAAAACGCTATCGGACCACGCACTAAAGCAATCCTTTTAAATTCGCCCCATAATCCCACAGGAAAGGTTTTCTCCAGCGATGAACTTCAATTTATCGCTGACTTATGTAATGATCGCAACCTTCTCGCCATCTGTGACGAAGTTTATGAACACCTCATTTTCGAAGGAGAGCACATACCATTAATCCGATTTCCTGGAATGCGCGACCGCACTGTACAAATCTCATCTGCGGGTAAGACATTTAGTTTCACAGGGTGGAAAATCGGGTGGGTCTGCGCTCAACCGGCCTTGCTAGAAACGGTTCGCACAGCGAAGCAATTTCTGACCTTCGTTAACGGAGCCCCGTTCCAGCATGCCATAGTAACTGCCTTAAATTTACCACTCACATACTTCAAGGAGTTCGTTGCTGACATGCGCCAGAAACGAGACTGCCTCATGGGAGGTTTAACTGCCGCTGGGTTTACAGTTCTCCCACCAGCTGGAACTTATTTCGTTACTGCAGATATCCGGCCATTAGGAGCTACTGATGGTCACAGTTTCTGCACTGAACTACCTGAACGATGTGGAGTCGTTGCTGTACCAAATGTTGTGTTTTATGACAATAAAGAAGAGGGGCGCCATCTGGTCCGTTTCGCATTCTGTAAAAGAATAGAAGTCCTTGAAGAAGCAGTTAATAGACTCGCAGGTGTAACTGACTGGACCATCAAGGGGTCACGATGAAGGTCGCAACTATTCAGCATGACATTGTTTGGGAACAACCAGAAAAGAACTTCTCCCTTCTTGCTCCATTAATTGAGCAGGCTGCTGGAGATGGTGCGCGCCTAGTAGTTCTTTCCGAACTATTCAGCAATGGTTTCTCAATGAACACAAAACACATTAGTGAAGCCTTAGATGGCGCCAGCACCCAATTTCTTATTGAACAGGCAAATGAGCTAGACGTATGGATTTGCGGATCAGTGCCAATTCTCTCTAAGGGTAATGATCTCCCCCATAATTCTTTGGTACTTGCTGATCCAGATGGAAATACTCTGCGATACGAGAAGAAACATCTATTTGGGTATGCGGGGGAAGACAAACACTATGTTGGAGGATCTGCTCCTCTAACTGTCGAGATAGAAGGTGTGAGGTGTAGTTTTTTCATATGCTTTGACCTTCGATTTGGCCTTGACTTTTGGAATATTGCTGCAGCGACCGACGTATTTATTGTGGTAGCAAATTGGCCGGAAGTTCGCCGGAATCACTGGAAGTCTCTGCTCAAAGCAAGAGCAATCGAAAATCAAGCGTATGTCTTAGGAGTAAACAGGATTGGCGAAGGAAATGGAATATCGTATTCGGGCGATAGCCGGCTGTATGGCCCTATGGGGAGAATCATCAGCAAAGCAAATAAATACGAAACTCAGATTCTACTTAGTGACATCGAACCATCTACTGTGACGAAGGTTCGTTCAGACTTTCCCTTTCGTTGGCTGAATGGTTGTTAGTCTGCCGCCATATGAACTTGGCCATCTCTTGACCCAACGATAATTTTCCCCTCCCATACCGCTGGGGTTGATTCAATGCAACCACCGATATAGACGACCCAAAGACGTGGGGGTTTTATAGAAGTATCTGAAATGTCGAACCCTGATACATTCCCAGAGCAGTCTGCTTGTATAAGCACATCATCTACAACTACTGGAGAGCTCCAAAGCGGACCTGGAAGGAAAAACTCCCACCTGATACTTCCTGTCTCTCTATCGATGCCGATAATCCTCGCAGAATCAGTCGGAACAATCACGATATCTTTGTATAACGCCGGAGTCGCCCAAACACCATCAGGTAGTTGGGCCGTGTCGAACACAGACCATACGAGAGGATCTTCAACATTTCTTGGGTTGAGTTTAATGATCTGACCTACCTCAAATGACCGAGACAAACCCCGTTCGTACTCAACTCCAACGTAAAGGAAACCTTCCTCATCAACTACAACTGATGCATCAACATCATCACCTACCCAATATCGAAATGTTCGTTCAGGGTCTACGCCGGATTTTAGATCTGTGATATCCCACCCTTGGACGAGACCACCAGAGTTTGCGAAATACACGGTGTTCTCACTAACGGCGACTGAGTTTTCTATGGAAACATTGCTCCCAACCTTAAAGAGCAGGTCGTCATCATAACCGGGAGCTGAGAACACTAGCTCTGGATCAACTGTTGCTAAGCCAGATGAATCATAAGATCGGTTAAGTTTGATGATATGAAAAACCGAATTTTCACCACCTTCGAACATGTAATCATCAATGATGACCGGTGATCCATCCCAGTCATTATTCCAGAGTTGCCCAGGAACAGTATCAGCATCGAGTGCCCAGAGCTCTTCAGGGTCTTCACGATCAAAGGCGATAACTCGAAGCTTGTCATCTCGAGATCCTATGTATACGAGTGGGTATCCATCTGGATCAATCGTGACTGACCCCTTAATAATATCTTCTGTTTGGTAGGGAGCCAGAATCGGTTGGCCTGATTCAGCGTCAACAAAGTGCACCGCCCCATCGAGAGCTCCAAAAACTACCCATGTGCTGTCACGATACTTGAAGATCGCTGGCTGGCCCGTCCACCCTGTCCCACACCATTGCTCATCTTCGTTATTCAGTGTTGTCGAGCCGCACATATTCTTATTTTGAGGATATGACCATTGTTTTATTGGGGCTTCAGGTATGGGACCTTTCCCATAGTACGTCCTTGTTGGGTTTCCTCGGAAGGTGAGGAGGCCTTCAACTGTGGAACCCCATGGTTCTCCTACCGCAGCAGGATCTGACCACCCTAAGTAGGGAGGAACTTCAGGTATGGGTGTAGGTTCGGGAGTAGGTATCGGCGTTGGTTCGGGGATTGGTGTCGGTGCAGGTGTAGCTGTCGGAGAGGGTAGAACAAGGTCGTCTGCGCTGATTCCGCCATCTCGCGTTGCCATCCATATCCACGCCCCCACAATTAATCCGAGAGAAAAAATACCAACTAACGAAACCGCTCTTAGTAAACCACTACCTCGGAATCTTGAAGGCTTTGCATATCGGGGCGTATAAGAATCCAAAGCTCGCTCTTTTAACGTCCTTTAAATACTGCGGATCGTCGTTCGACAAATGAGGCGACACCTTCTTTTGCATCCTCAGTAGCCATCAATTCTGCCTGGGTAGGAGCTAAGGCTTCGATACAAGCGTCAGCCCCTTCATGAACCCAACGACGGGCCGAAGCTTTCGTTTCCTGAATAGCTAATGGAGCCATTTCAGATATGCGCTGAGCAATCTCTATAGCACGATCAAGTTGCTGGCCTACAGGGACCACTTCTTGAACGATTCCAACTCTTAAAGCCTCAACAGCATCAAATTCATCACAAGTAAGCAGATGGTACATAGCATTTCCCCAGCCGCCCCGTTCTACAAACCGAAATGTCGCCCCTCCGGTAGCATGGATCCCCCTCGCAGGTTCTAGCTGAGAGAACCGACAGTCGTTTGCGGCAATAATAATGTCTCCAGCTAATGCAACCTCTATCCCGAATGTGTAGGTGATCCCATGAACGGCTGTAACGATTGGCTTCCTGCAGCTCCTACCAAACCCAAAAGGATCTACTTTAGAATTTTCTTTTGAACTAGATCGATTATTTCTTTTCATTCTTTCTGTCCATTTTGGCAGGTCAAGACCGGCTGTGAAATGGTCACCATGGCCAAAGAGAACCCCTACACGTAAATCGTCATCTTCATCAAGTTGCGTGTAGGCAGAAACCAATTCTGCTGACATCTTTGGGGTGATTCCATTGTATTTTTCTGGGCGGTTCAACCCAATAAGAAGTATATGATCTCGTATTTCGACACTAATCGAACCTTCATCGTTACCCATAGGTCATGACGATAGTGCATGTTCATCATAAGTTTTCAATTCAATCAAAACTCTTTAACCTATTCTTCGCTCACGACGCGGAAGGCCCGTTGCAATAGAGGCGTTTCTTCACCAGGATCTAGTTTCTCTATTGGGGAGGTATCGTCCCAAAAGGAACCTTGGACCCCTTCATCAATCTGTGACTCGGGGAGAGGACTATCAGGAACAACCTGCAAATAGGGGTCATCAAAGGGTTCAGAAACTAATTCCTCCACTTCAGATACGTCAATTGGCATTGGAGCATCATCTATAGGGATATCTTCGTCTATGGATTCTGGAACATCATTGATATCAGAATTCTGTTCTATTTCTGCTAGGGAAGGCTTCTTCGATTTGGTTTGGGTTTTTCCCTTCCTGCGTCGTTTCTTCGGGGCGTTTCGCTCATCACTCAGAGCCCAACCAACAGGTACTGTCATCCTGTCAGCACAATCATTACATAGAGGAGATCCATCTTTTGCGGCTACATGATTTCCTGAGACTAACCATGCAGAGCATTCTTGAGGAACCATAAGTAAAACAGCTTCTGCTTCCTGACCGCAACTGATTCGCGTACATAACTGTGATGAAACCACTCAAAGAACCTACATCAAACCAAGAGAGTCCGCTTACATGATGACAAGTTTCGGACAAGGGATATGACGAAATTCGACAGTTTCGAGCCCGTTGCGTGTCTGGCAGAGCTAGTGTGGGCAAACGAAGTAGTGAAATTTGATAGGAGCAAAAAATTATTTCCTGGCAAGCAATTGACTTATTAACCCAGCAAATCGAATTATGTAATGCTGGAGCTAGTGAAAGTGTCATCGTTATAGCTTCAGAAGATACGGACGCAGCATTACAAACAACTGTTGTAACTGCTCTTGAAAGGATTGGATGTCATGTTATTCACGTATCCTGTCTAGAATCTCAAAGCGAACTAGGACATCCTGTCCTCTCGGAAATGATAACTAGAGCTGAATTTGCCATTGATCTCGTTGGAAACCTCACTAAATCTATTACTTCTGGCGAGCATCGAACGGATATTCGTGTCCTAACCCTGAAATGTGAAAACATTCATGAACTCAAACGACTTGTCGTTAGTTCAGGCGTTGCAAGAAGAGCCGAAGCACTCAAACGACTAGCGACATCATCGAAGGAAATTAAAATCTCATCTGGAGCAGGATCTTTCCTCACAGCTGAACTTTCTTCAGCGCAATATATTATGAAGACTGGGATTACGTCCCAGAGAGATCAGTTCGCAGAATGGCCATCAGGAATTTTCAACATTGATCTTGGTCGGCAGCAAATAAACGGAGAGCTTTTGCTGAGCCCTGGCGATATTTTTCTCGAAACTGATCACATACTCTCAAACCCCATACATCTTGAAATAGAAAGTGGGAATCTAGTCGAAATCCTAGGAGATTCAGCAGACGCCAACCTTATGCGAATTCACCTTGAAAATGAACCAAATGTGGATACTGCATACCAACTAAACGGTATCTCTTTGGGTTTAGCCCTCACTCGCGAGCTTCAACATGATGGCCTATCCGGCCAAGAACTCCTTCAAATGGGTCTGGATATACACCATGCTGGATGGTCTTCTGTAAATATTGGCGGTTCAATGACACTTACACTCAAAGAAGCGACAGTCTTATTCGATGATCAAATGATTTTTGAATCGGGAGAACTAACCGGCGTTCTTCAACCTGACCCATATGAGAAAAGTGCTGCAGGTATCAAATCCTAATTAGAAGAACAAAATCATTTGGACCTTTTGCCTATCCTGCGATAGCGTCAAAGCTGATACAGACGGGAGGACAAATGAAAAAACTGATATCACCAGTGATAGTCTTCATGCTTATCTTTACTGCTTGCGGTGGTGATTCCGATGACTCACCTAAAGCAGAAGCTACACCAACTGCAGTAGCTACCCAAGCAGAAACTCAAGTAGTCGAAGAACCAACGCCAACAGCAATTATTGTCGTCCCTCCGAAGGCCCCGTTAATTTACACTGTCCAAGCTGGAGATTCTCTAGGAATTATTGCCAACAGCTTTGGTGTTCCTATCGAGGAACTAGCCGCTGAAAATGGCATCGATAATTACAACCTTATACAGGTAGGACAGGAATTGGTGATCCCTGAAGATGATGAAGAAGAAGAAGAATAAAATCTAAAGGTTTTGCCTTTCCATAAAGGAAAAACACATCAAGCCGTTCACGCATACTAAGTGGGGAACTATTTCTGACAGGCCTAATTCAGTTTCATCAAGGGGTGACCTTCAGGTCGGCATTCTTGCCTGCAGCTTTGGATATGTTCTTATAGCTATCGCTTCGGTTGTAACTTCACAATCCGATATCCATGGGTTAAGTATGGCGTTTTGGCGCTCTTGGATTGCTGTACCTTTTCTGGGTTTTTATGCTCTTTTCATACAGAGACAAAAATTCACATGGAAAAAATTTATTTCATGCGCCCCCGCAGGCTTATGCTTCGGATCATCTATCGGATTGTTCTTCTGGTCAACACAAGTCACCAGCCTGATTAACGCAAGTCTTATCGCAGCCCTTCAACCTCTGATCATAATCTTCTTCAGCTACTACTTTTTTTCTGAGATCCTCACCCGAAGCGATATGGGATTATCTCTTTTTGCAATCGGTGGAGCTATCACAATCGTCCTTGCAGGAGCTAGCGAAGGAAGTGGAAAAATCACCGGAGACCTTATGGCGTTACTTGCGATAACTCTTGGCGCTTGCTATTTCGCTCTGGCTCGTAAGGCATTAGCGAAATTAGGTGTAGCAGAATTTATGACTGGTTATTTCATCTGGTCTGGAATTATCCTCACACCGATGATGCTGATATCAGGAGCAGGTATTATGCCTCAGACTCAACGCGACCTAACTGAAATTCTGGCGGTTGCCTTTGTGCCTTTATTCGGTCACGTACTTCTTACTTTTTCCCAATTAAAAACACCTCTTAGCTTAATAGGGATACTGCAGTTGCTTGTACCTGTTACTGCAACGGTGGCTGCAGTGCTTTTCTTGGACGCTAATATTTCAGGTATAAAGGGACTCGGAATTGCAATGGTCCTTATTGCGCTCAGTGCAAGCAGCTATCTCCGACATAAACGATTCGAAAAAGAACCAGATAATCAGGATTAGTTACCCGAGTCGATACTCCTGAGCCCCTCAGAGGTTGATAATATTATTCTGCTTCTTGGATTGTGACTGAATTGATGACTACGTCGGTAACTGGACGGTCTCCAGGGCCTGTAGGTACCCTTTGCATTTCCTCAGCAATCTCTAGGCCTTTAACTACTTTCCCAAATAGAGAATATTGAGGTGGAAGTCCAACGCCACTTGCCCCAGTTACGATGAAGAATTGGCTACCGTTTGTGTCTGGACCGGCGTTCGCCATCGCGATTGAACCGATCTCATAACGACCCGGAGCGGGTAATTCATCAGCGAAACGATACCCAGGGCCTCCCCTTCCTGAACCTTCAGGGCATCCTCCTTGACACATAAATCCATTAATGATTCTGTGGAAAATTAAATTGTCGTAATAGTGATAACGGGCCAGAAAGACAAAATTGTTAACTGTATTAGGTGCTACTGCTGCATCAAGATGGATAACCATTGTTCCTATAGACGTCTCCATCGTCGCTGTATACGACTTTGATGGATCTATACACATAGGTGGGGGTCCACCGAAAGATGTTTGACGCGGACTTGAACCATCAGATGCTGGACACTCAGGAGTACTCATAGATATTCTCTTTCCTTGTAGTTACGCTCGCTCACCTTAGCATCGATATTTCTGAGGACCATCACTGGACCATAATGTAAGAGAATCTACAGTCCTATTGTGGTTGAAAATCGGCGCACAGGAAAGATACGAAGGATTCGTCCTGCGAGGCTTACTGTCACGTGCAAATCTTGCGATGTAACTTGGAAAGGGAAACCAGGAGACTCTTGCTGGAACTGTGGGGATATTGAAACTATGGAAGCTCCCCCAGCCCAAATCAAAGTTGTCTCTTAGGAAATAGCGCACAGGCGGCCAGTCGATGATCAAACCCCCATGATCACCGACTGTTGAGCCACCCTATGACTCCAGGATGGCTGACTGCCCCCCGGTCGAATCAGCCACTCTGGAATAAAAAGATGTGTCATCCGTCACAGTACACACAATTACGGCTTAAGCCAACCATTACCTCAAAAAACTGTATTCTGAGTTTTTGTGAAGAACTGAAACTTGAAATTTCTTTGCAGAGATTTTCCTCTAGGCTAAGAAACGACTCTCATGTTAAGTAATCTCATGCTTCCTGTTCTGGTTTGTGCCGGCTGCCTAGTCATTATTATCTTTGTCTATCTGAAGACTCAAACGAAATCAGAACGTAAGGCTTTTTCTATTCCAAAAAGTCAATCAATTAAACCTATTCGAAATGAGGGTTCAGAACCTTTAACCCCTGATTCGACCCTTACGGCTTTGGACCAAGGTCTCTCTCCTTGGCACAAATTATTCGAAAGTGCTGTTTTGGACTTTATTGAGTTTTCAGATCGCCTTGTTAGAACGATTGATAACGGTGGGCCACTTGAAGATCTGAAAGGTATTGATGTATTTGAAGCGATTGAGACTTTAGAGTTTCAGAGGGCAGCATCTGAGCACCCGTCACCAGAAATGGGGGCTGAGCTATCTGCATTGCTTGCAGCTGTATCTGCAAGTTTGCATGCGTATCTTCGTGGCGACACTGATCTAGCGAAACAGCAGAAATCGGTTTACTCAGAATACCGAGAGATGTGGTTCCAAAGACTTAGACAGTTTCCTCAAAATATTGATCGTATTATTCGTCTTCGACGGGCTTAGGCTGAGACAATAGGATTGAAAACAGGAGAATTACTGATGAACAGCCTGACTAACAGTCTTGATTTAGTAGCTGCGCGAAGTTCAGGAGCGACAAAGATTTACGGTTCTGGAGAGACAGAAGTCCGCGCCTTAGACGGTATTGATGTTGCCTTTCCTAAAGGTAGATTCTCTGCCATCATGGGACCCTCAGGATCTGGAAAGTCAACCCTTATGCACTGTATGGCGGGGCTAGATGATTTAACGAGCGGCAAAGTTTTCATAGGTGATACTGATCTTACAGAATTAAACGAGCGTGAATTAACTCTTTTGAGGCGGTCTCAGATTGGATTTATTTTTCAGGCATATAATCTGGTTCCTACATTAAATGCTATTGAGAATATCACCCTTCCTCTTGACTTAGCTGGAGTCAAAGCCGATGAGGCGTGGGTTGATGAAATCGTTGAAGTGGTAAACCTAAAAGATCGCCTCACACACAGGCCAAATGAACTATCTGGAGGGCAACAGCAGCGAGTCGCTGTTTCACGAGCGCTGGCAAGTAAACCTGAAATTATTTTCGCTGATGAACCGACCGGAAATCTTGATTCAAAAACTGGCACAGAAATTCTGGAATTTATGCAACTTGCAACCAAGGAACTTGAGCAAACGATAGTTATGGTCACTCACGATCCCGTGGCAGCGAGCTTTTCAGATCAGGTAATATTTCTTGCGGATGGTCAAGTTGTCGGCGATCTAGAAGATCCAACAGCTGATGGGGTTTTAGATCAAATGCGGAGCATAGGAAACTAACCGTTCTTCTATGGCCCTATTTAAACTCGCTCGGAAAAACGCTTACGCCAAACCTGGAAGGTTTCTTCTTACATCGCTTGCTGTTCTTATTGGTGTTGCGCTAACAACTGCAGTCTTTGTTTTCACAGATAGTCTTCGAGAAACCTTTGGTGGACTTAGCGATGATATCGAATCCGGCTATGACTTGGCTGTTCGGTCTGAAATACCTTTCGGAAACCGTCTCAACGCTGCCCCCATAGATTTAGGACTCCCCGAAGAATTATCCAAAATAGAAGGAGTGGTAGCCGTTCAACCCCGAGTTATCGAATTCGGAATAGTGGCGAACAAGGCGGATGGCTCTGCAGCGTTAGCAAGTAGAGGGCCAAATATTGGAATCAACTGGGAGGATAGTTCACCTACCCCGCGTCTTTTTATAGCGGAAGGAAGACCACCTATTTCCATAACAGAATTTGCTGTTGATATCGATACTGCCAATGACGATAATTTCGTGGTAGGTCAGAAATATGATCTGCAGACGCCACAGGGTTTACGAAATCTTGTTTTAACTGGAACTTTTACCTTTGCCAATCCAGAAGAGAACGCTTCGATTGGATCAAAACTAATTGCTATGGATACTAGATCCGCTGTGGAATTGTTCAACAGCGGTGTTGGCTATGACGATATAACTCTGACAATCGACTCAACCTACGCTGAGGCGACGATCGTGAAGAACGTTAAGGATATGCTCCCAAGTGGACTGGAAGTCTTAACAAGAAGTGACCTCGTTGCTGAGCAAGCTGATACATTCAACGAGTTTATAAACATATTTAGAACGATTCTTTTGGTATTTGCTTTCATTATTTTGTTTGTTGCAGCATTTATTATCTATAACGTTTTTTCTATCATTATCGGTCAGAGAATTCAGGAAATCGGTTTACTCCGAGCACTTGGAGC
>PAYW01000034.1 GCA_002715425.1 Actinomycetota bacterium
GCAGCCCCCCGGTGTATATGCGTTCGTCGGGATTTCTCCCCGAGCGGACTAGATGACAAGCGGGCGGAGTAGAGGCTCGCATCTTATAGACCGGAAGGCTGCCCATAAGCGGGTAAGTGTTATTCCGTTTAACTTTGCTGTAAATCGATCCTGCTTTCATTGATTATTGCTTTAGGCCTCTTTCCCCTTAAAGCCATTGGCTCTCATTGGGTTGTATCTCTGCTGCCTCTTCAACGTTTTTCCAGTTTTCTGGGGTCCAAATTTCTGCACGGTTTATAACACCGATCAAAATAACTTCACGTTCTAGTTCTATTTGGTCTCGCAGTTTTGGAGGGATAGCGATCCTCCCCTGACCATCCGAGCGAACCTCACTAATACTCGCCGCCCATCTTCTTTGAGCATGAGGTGAGACTTGGTTCTTTTTGACTTGTTCTATAAGCCGTGTAGCCGCTTTCCCGATCTCTTCTTCGCTATAAACCAACAGACAAGGGTCTTCTAGTGACTTGGTAAGAAAGGCCGCGTTGACAAGATGACGACGGAAGGTCGGTGGAAGAACCAGTCGGCCCTTTTCATCTAAAAGTCTTTCGTATTCCCCTGTAAACATTATGTCCCCTGCCATTACTCAACGAGCTCTGCTGAGTTCAAAGAGTGATGATTTTCTATGGAAGATCCCTTTTCTCCCATTTGTCCCACTTTAACCCATATTGCCCCATTTACAACCATTTATAACAAAAAATAGGGAATTGAATATCTAGGGAAAGAACAAGTCATCGTGAATCGGTAGAAAATGAGACCGAACGATGCCTTATCAATAATTGGAGGGGCTCACTAAAGAGTGTTTAAGAGCGAACTAGAGCTTGCATAAATCCGTTTAAGACTTCGTGCCTATCAAGCCGTACGCACGTTCCTGCAGCAAGAACCGCTGATTTCAAATCTTTGATAGATGCATCGGTGAACAAGGTAATCCATTCTTCCGGCCTCCATGCCAAAGATAGTGCACATTGAAACCTGACACCTTTCCTCGTTCGCCTCTGGGAGATACCCAGTATCTTCTTCTCCCCAATTAGAAGCTCTCCAGGAGCACGGCCTCCAAAACAAACTAACTCTGCTAACGAGTCTTTGACAAAAGCACTATCGTGCATACGGGAATCGACCCCCATTGACCCCAAAGCATCCTTCCAGACTCTTCCTATCCAGATTGATGCCACCTCTATATCGTCATTCCAAAGGCGATGACCCCGAGGGACGAATAAATCAACCCAGAATAAAGTCTGAGGATCTACAAAAACTGCTCCTCCACCCGTCCTTCGTCTAGCTATCCCAACGTCTATCTTCTCCGCGTATTCATAGTCTATGCATTTATCATCTTGCGAACTTCCCAAAACAAGACTTGAATTTGTGGGTGACATCACCCATATTGCTGGAAAGTCCCAATCTGCATTCTCTAAAGAATGTAGATCTTGAACCTCTCCGGTCTTATGAGAAGCAATCCACTCTGGGACGCCATTGACTAACAGCGCCTCTTCAATTTTCACTTGCTCGACATCCTCCAGCCTCTGCACCACTTAAAATATGTCACCAAGTCACTTTTGAAAAATCCTTCGGGATCTTCATCACCATATGCGGTAACCAACCGGAAGTTAATGTACCTTTTGTTTGGGACGGGAAGAAAGGGAAATTTTTTATACCAACCGTTCCTCCGAATACGCCACAGCTGCGTAACGGCCACCTTCCACAAGTGCGGCTTTCCAATAATTGCAACCGATCCCTGACTAAGTAGATTTCTCATAGAACCTCACACTAGCCAATTTAATCGATTAAACCGGCACAAAATAGCCAGCCTTCAAAAAACAAAGGAAAGTAAGTGGTTAACTTTCAGGGCCCTCCGGACGAAACCTTCTAAGGAAGGAATTCCGATCCCCTGCATTTCGGAGCCCCCCTGATCCGACCCTCATCGAAAGTTGGTTCATTCCGGCTTTGCCCAGTTTCCTCATATTCTGCTCAAAATAGAGTGCAGCTGCGAGCATGATGGCAAACCCTAAAAAAGCCAACCAAAAGCTAATGGACAGAGTCAATACGATAACAGTTAGGCCAATAATAAAACCAAGCACAGACCACTTAATATTTCTAGCCGCATGAGTATACACAGTGGTTGTAGCTACTTCATTCGCTAGGTCTGGGTCCGTTTCGTGTAATTGCTGCTCTATCTGGCTAAGAATTTTCTGTTCATCATCGGAAAGTGGCATATCTCCATCATCGCACAATCATCTGCTATCAACAACGCGAAAGCAATTACTTCTTTAGTCGTTCGAGGGCCCCCACTGCTGCGAGCCTTTTTCTTTTGGTCGAATCCCCTTCTCTGTTAAGGTGCTAGCTGCCCCTATTGACTGCGAACCAAACCTTTCCTGTATTTTATCGATAGCCTCTTCAGCATCTCGCCATTCAGTCCCATCTTTCCCAATATCATCAAATGAAAGCTGTTGGCCTAGATCACTTTCTGTAAGATTTTGCACTCCAACGCCCAATAGCCGAACGCCACCTGATAGATCAATACCCCTTATAAGACTAAGTGCGTTCTTTCCAATGATTCTCCCACTGTCCGTCGGGCTTAGGAGGGTAACTGACCGAGTGAAAGTTGAAAAATCCTTCAACCTTACTTTAAGACTCACCGTCGCCCCTAAAAAACCTAGTCCACGCAAGCGCTTACCTACAGCGTCAGCCATACGAAAAATTTCTGTATTAATTCTCTGCTCCGAGTAAAGATCCTCAGAAAATGTCTCCTCATGAGAAAGAGATTTAGCAGCCTGATGCGCCTCCACATTTCTCTCATCAACACCATGTGCTAGACGATGTAAGTGTGCGCCCAGGGTTTTCCCTAAGGCTCGAATCAAGCTATCACGTGGAAAACTTCGAAGCTGAAATACAGTCGTCACTCCCATTTGATCTAATCGGGAAACTGTTACTGGACCTACACCCCAAAGCGAACGAACTGGGAGCGGGTCAAGAAATTCTTGGATTTCATACTCTTCAACAATTTTTACTCCTAGCCCAGGAATAGGCCCCTTAGGACCAGGACTCGGCTTTGCTTCCTCCGTCGCTAATTTAGCTAAAAATTTATTTGGCGCTATCCCCACTGAGCAACTAAGGCCTTGCTCATGGTTAATATCTCTTCTGATAGATTGAGCTATCTCGAAAGGTAAGCCATGTAGCCGTATACTGCCCCCTACATCCAGAAAAGCCTCATCTAAAGAAATCGGTTCAACCAAAGGTGTATAGCGTTCAAAAATTTCCATAACCTTTGAGCTGACACTCGCATAGTAGGAATGGTCACCCTGAAGAAAGATAGCTCGTGGGCAAAGACGCCGAGCTTGGTATGTCGACATAGCGGAAAATATTCCAAATGAGCGAGCCTCATACGACGCAGCTGCTACGACTCCCCGACCTCCAGTTCCTCCAACAACTACAGGCTGGCCGCGTAACTCAGGCCTTCTAACTAGCTCAGCGGAAACGAAGAAAGCATCCATATCTACATGCAAAATATGTGAAGTCATTTTTACGTTCTTGGTCCTATTCTTACTCTAATTCAAGCAGCATCAAGAACGTTTTGCTGGCATTAGATCGTCAAATGAACCGATACGATAAGAGCAATGCAGGAAAACAACGAAAACGAGGAATCTAGCGAGAAAAGCGTTGCAAAGTTCCAAGATAACTCTCTCGAACTTCCCGAAGCGGATCATTTGTTTACAGCCCCACCACGACATATCCAAGTGTTTTCTTTCGTTGCAATTTTGATCGGTGGTCTATGTGGAGGACTAATAGGTTACGCATTCACAGATCTTCAGTGCTCTGAAGGATGTTCAAATCTATCGGGTATTAGTGCAATCATCGGAGCACTTATCGGAGCGTTAGGCGTCGGAATTGTTTCGGTTCTGGTTCTTCGAGCAGTAACCGAATGGAGAACTAAAAACAATAAAGGTGCAAAGTAAACCTATGTCTTCAGAGTCAGAAAATAATATCGATTTTATCGAGCTACGAAATATCGCTAGGGATGCTGCTAATCAAGCTAGCGAATACATTCTGCAGGAGAATGGAAATAAAGCACTTCAGAGTATTAAGTCAAGCTCCTCAGACTACGTTACTGAAGCCGATAAGCAGGCCGAAGCTCTTATCGTGAGCATAATCAAAGATGCACGCCCGAAGGATGGGTTCTTGGGAGAGGAAGGAGTAGCAGAGCAAGGCCTATCAAATGTTCAATGGGTTATCGACCCTATCGATGGAACAACAAATTTCATTTATGGCCACCCAGGGTTTGGCCCATCGATTGCAGCAAAAGTAGGAGGTGAAATTGTAGCTGGAGCTGTTACCGATTCGAGCCGTGGAGAAGTGTTTGATGCTGCTATGGGGTACGGGGCAAGATGCAACGGGGAAAGAATCACTCTAGAGAAATCGACCACGTTAAAAACAGCGCTTGTAGCTACAGGGTTTAGCTATAAAGATGCAGATCGAACCACTCAGGCCGAAATACTTTTAAGCATTATCCCTCATATAGCTGATATACGAAGGATGGGAAGTGCTGCGATCGACTTATGCTCTGTAGCCAAAGGTAGAGTTGATGCTTTTTTTGAAACCGGACTAAACGAATGGGACGTCGCTGCTGGGATGCTAATAGCCTCTGAAGCTGGAGCCAGGACAGTTCTAGTTAACGATTTTGCTGGTAAAAACTTAACTCTTGCTATCAATCCTTCAATTGAGGAGCAATTTAAGACCCTGCTTTATTCATCTGCACTAAATGTTAATTCGTAGATATTTAATGTCCTACTTTTAACCCAGCGTAGCCTTTGCCTCTATCATGTTGGAATGAGCACCAAGGTACTTGTGGTCGAAGACGACGAACGAATCAGAACTGCTGTTCGACTAGCATTGGAGAACGAAGGGTGGGAGGTCGTAGAAGCACGAAGTGGTGAAGAAGCCCTTCAGGTCTTTCCAGAAGCTGATGCTGACATCGTCCTTATAGACATCATGCTTCCGGGAATAGATGGCTTCGAAGTTTGTCGGACTGTTCGAAGACAAAGCGACATTCCCGTAGTCATGGTCACAGCCAGAGATGACACGCACGATGTCGTTGCTGGTTTGGAAGCCGGCGCCGATGACTATCTGACAAAACCTTTCGCCCCTAAAGAACTAAGTGCAAGGATACGGGCCCTCCTCCGAAGAGTGCGCATTCCGACCACAGAGCTAAGCAATCTTGAGTTTGGTGACCTTAAGATACTCCCTGACCAAGGACAAGTAATCGTCGGAGATAAAGCAACACACCTAACACGAACAGAATTCCAGCTACTCATAGAATTAGCATCAGCGCCTGGGAGAGTCTTCAGCAGAGATGAATTACTGGAGCGAGTATGGGGACGAGGCTATTTCGGCGATGGAAGACTTGTGGACGTTCACATTCGCCGACTTCGAAAAAAAATAGAGCCAGAAGATGCAAAACCGCGTTATGTAATCACCGTCAGAGGTTTTGGCTACAAACTCCAAGGATGACCATCGATGGCCATTCAATTTAGGCGCGGTGTTCGTCTCAGAGCAAGAGTTACTTTAGCATTTGGTCTTGGAGCCTTGATTCTAACGACAGTGCTTTCAATTGTTACTTACTTACTTGTTCGCGATAATTTGCTGGAAACGAGAGAACAAAGTGCTCAAAGTGTCGCCACGGTAAACGCGAACCAAGCCCAAAGAAGAATAATAGAAGAAATCGATACTGGAACAGCCCGCGACCTTCTCTCCAACCTTCGAGGGGTTAGAGCTGAATCCACTCCCGCCATACGACTTGACAACAACTGGATTTCTGCTGATCCAGTTCTATTCGAAGCTCCTGGAAATATCGATACTGAACTATTGAACCTCGTTAATACTTCTGAATCTTCTGGAGCAAAAATGAGATACCGACTAAGTAATGGAACCCCCGTTCTTGTAATAGGGTTTCCCCTAACGGCACGAGACGCCTTATATTTCGAGGCAACCCCACTTGATGATATTGAAGATACCTTAAATGCGCTCTCCCAGATCCTAATAGTAACGAGCGCAGGCATTTGTCTTCTCGGAATAGCTATTGGTGCTTTCGCTTCTCGAAGGTTGCTGCTTCCGGTCGAAAAGGTTGGTCAAGCTGCCAGAGCTATCGCCACAGGTGATTTAACCGCCCGATTAGAAGTTGGACGAGATCGCGACCTCGCACAACTAACTGACTCCTTCAACCAAATGGCTTCTAACCTCGAAGAACGCATACAAGCAGATGCCAAATTTGCAAGCAACGTTTCGCATGAATTGCGCTCCCCACTTACGACAATTATGGCTTCTCTAGAAGTGTTGAACGCAGATAAAGACACCTTCAATAGATCATCATCAGTTGCGCTTGATCTCCTCACCGAAGACCTTGAGCGTTTTCGTCAATTAGTAGAAGACCTTCTAGAAATCTCACGTTACGAAGTTAATGCAAATGCGTTGGATCTGGAGAGATTTTTGCTTAAAGAATTCCTAAGGGCAATTGCAATCCAATCAGGGCACGAACTTCTCCAAGTGGAATTCCTTAATTGCGCTGATCAGACGATAATCGAAGCAGATAAAAGACGGCTAGCGCGGGTAATGAACAACCTTCTAGAAAATGCAACCAATTACGCTGGAGGTGCGACAAGATTAACGGTGAAGCAGCATAATAGCGATATCGAAATTTCAATCGAGGACAACGGCCCTGGCATCCCTGAAGAAGAACGTAACACAATCTTTGAAAGGTTCGCCCGAGGAGCAGAAGGAGGGCGACGAGGAAAAGGAACGGGAACTGGACTAGGCCTCTCACTTGTTGCAGAACACCTTAAACTACACGGAGGTAAGGTAAACGTTCGTGGTCATACGAATGGAGAAAATGGCTCGATTTTTACAATAACTCTCCCAAAGGTAGTTAAATGAAAAAAATATTCGCCTACTTACCTTTAGCTATACTAGTTTTTTCTGGATGCGGAATCCCCCAAGACTCTTCGCCCGTTTCCATAGAGTCAACTTTTCCCGAGAACACGACGCCGCAAATAGACACCCAGGAAAGTGAAGACTCTCGAGCTTTTACGATCTATCTACTTGACGCTAACAGCCGGTTAGTCCCAGTCACGCGCGAACTGTCCGGATCCGAACTTAGAATCACAGATCTCATTAACGAACTCATAGCGAATCCCACAGAAGCCGAGTCGAATATGGCCTTAAGCACAGCTGTTCCGGTAGGGCTTTCGTTAGATGGAGTAATCGTCGATGGAGTGGTTGCAACAATTAATTTTGAACCCGGAGGATTAGAAATAGTTGAAGGAGAACAACTTACGGAGGCGCTTGCTCAAATTGTCTGGAGCGTCACCGAATCAGGTGACGTAACAAGTTTGATTATTTCCATAAATAGCGAGGTAAAGACTTGGCCGACGCCAGATGAAGGTGACCAAAATTCATTAACGAGAAGTCAGTTCATTAGCTACGCTCCCCAAGTGTCAATTGTTGGATAGCGATAAACCACAGAACAGGAGAAAACCATGACGATCATTCTCGCAATTGATGCTGGCACTACGGGTGTTCGGACTCTAGCCGTTAATGACCATGGAGACATTGTCTCTTCTTCCTATAGGGAGTTCAAACAATATTTTCCTAATCCTGGGTGGGTTGAACATGACCCAGAAGAAATCTGGGATGCTGTTCAGGCCACTATGTCTGACGTTGTTTTGAGCATTACAGATCCAATAGCTGCAATAGGTATAACTAATCAACGCGAGACTGCAGTAGTTTGGGACCGAGAAACTTCACTCCCTCTTCATCGGGCTCTTGTTTGGCAAGATAGACGCACAACTTCTCGGTGCTCAGAACTCGAAGATAACGGACTTGCCTCGACCATACGAGAATCGACAGGGCTCATAATCGACCCTTATTTTTCAGCTACTAAATTTGAGTGGATCTCGAGAAATTTACGAGCAAAAAATAACCCTGTTTTTGGGACTATTGATAGTTGGCTTGTATGGAAGCTAACGGATGGGAAAGTTCACGCCACTGATACCTCGAACGCTTCACGTACAATGCTATTTAATATTAATAGCCTGAGGTGGGACAGCGAACTTCTTGACTTATTTAATCTAAACGAGTCAAGTTTGCCTGAGGTTAGAGCTTCGAATGGCGATTTCGGAGAGACAGGAAAGGAAGCATCCTGCGGTAAAGGAATTCCCATTAGAGGAATAGCAGGCGACCAACAATCTTCTTTATTTGGTCACGCTGCGTTTTCTAAAGGAGACGCTAAAAACACATATGGAACTGGCTCTTTCATTCTTATGAATGTCGGAACAGAGTTACCTAAACCCGTTGATGGTGTCCTATCTACGGTTGCTTGGACTCTAGAGGGGAATGGTCCAACAACTACGACTTACGCTCTCGAAGGCTCTATCTTCTCCACTGGAGCAACAATTCAATGGTTACGGGATGGATTGGGCATGATTTCTGAGGCTTCGGAACTCGAAACCCTAGCTCTTCAATGCTCAGACACGGGAGATGTTTTTATCGTTCCGGCATTTACCGGCCTAGGTAGTCCTTGGTGGGATCCTCTAGCTCGGGGAACACTCCTAGGAATCACTCGTGGTACGGGCAAAGCAGAGATAGCCCGAGCAGTAATCGAATCAATCGCATATCAAACGCGCGATGTTACAGAGGCAATGCAAATTGCCTCAAATCAGCAACTACAGAATTTGAGGGTTGATGGTGGTGCATCAGTAATGGATCTTCTCCTACAGATCCAAGCAGATCAACTACAAGTTCCAGTTCTTAGACCCCAATCAAAGGAAGTTACTGCTCTTGGTGCGGCATTTCTCGCTGGGCTTTCGGTAGGCATTTGGACTTCCCTTTCTGAGGTTGCAGAAAAATGGAAGTTGGATGTCCAAATACAGCCGGAGGTCGATCGATTGACAGCTAACACAGTCCACTCTCGATGGCTTCAGGCCGTAGAGCGCAGTAGGTCTTGGGCAATAAGTAGTTAGCGATCAGATACTAAAGATCCGTCAGCGTGTTCTTTATATGACGAATAGCTTGAGAAGTACGTTGTTCATTTTCAATCAGAGCAAACCGAACATACCCTTCTCCCCCTGGTCCGAATCCCACTCCCGGAGAAGTAGCTACTTTCGCTTCTTTGACGAGCCAAGAGGCAAACTCTATAGACCCCATATGCTTGTATGGTTCAGGAATAGGCGCCCAAGCAAACATTGTCCCTTTAGGTGGTTCAATACTCCACCCGATCCTATTCAGGCCATCGCACAATGCATCACGACGGCTTTGATATATCTTGTTAACTTCTTTAGGGTGATCGCTTGCCTCGTTGATTGTTACGGTCGCTGCAATTTGTATTGGCTGGAACGTTCCATAGTCTAAATAAGATTTAATCTTCGCTAAAGCTGCAATCACCTCACTATTTCCAAGCATGAATGCTACACGCCAGCCAGCCATGGAAAATGACTTTGTCATCGAGTAGAGCTCTACAGCGACGTCTTTACCGCCATCTGCTTGGAGAATAGAGGGAGGCTGGTATCCATCAAAACCTAAGTCCGCATATGCGAAATCGTGAACGAGGAGAACTTCCTTCTCTTTGGCAAAGTCAACTACCTGCTGCATAAAGTCCAAATCGACACACATGGTAGTTGGATTATGTGGGAAGGAAAGCAAAATTACTTTCGGGCGAGGCCAACTATATTCCCACCGTTCTCTCATAGCCTCAAAGAAATCAGATCCGCTTGTAAGGGGAATCTCTCGAACCTCTGCGCCAGCAAAGAGAGGTGAGTACAAATGAATGGGGTACGAGGGGGACGGAACTAATACAGCATCTCCTGGCTGAACGAGGGTCCACATTAGATGAGATAAGCCTTCTTTAGCGCCAATTGTGTTAATCGCCTCAGTCTCTGGATCAAGAGAAACTCCGAAAGTTTCCTCGTACAAACCGCATATCGCTTCTCGAAGTTTTGGAATTCCCTTACTCAATGAATATCGATGATTCCTGGGATTCTGAGCAGCTTCGCAGAGCTTATCGACAGCAATCTTTGGAGATGGAAGGTCAGGATTTCCGAATCCAAAATCAATAATGTCATCACCTTCACGGCGCCCTTTGATCTTTAAGTCATTAATGATTGTAAAAACATACGGGGGAAGATTTGCTATTCGCCGAAACTCCATCAACTCAGGCTATCTCCATTATTAGCAATGGACGTGCACCTTCGTTTATCTCTTCTAAGCTAGAAGATTTTGCTTAGCTAGCAACGCTGCTCCGATAGCACCTGCTTTGTTTCCAAATTCGGCCAAGACAATCAAATCTTGCGATCTTAGTGAGCGTTCTGGAGTTAACTCCTCGAAGCTCTTCCTTACGGGATCCAGTAAGTGCTCGCCCAATTGTGTTATACCTCCACCTAGAACTATCGATTGCGGGTCAAGGATGTTAACTAAATTCACTAAGCCCATAGCTAACCAACCACTGAAATGCTCCAGTACCTTTATGGCTTCTTTATCGTTTTTTAGAACTAATCGAGCGACTCTCTCGCTGCTAAACGGCCTCTCACCTTCGAACTCATCCCCCCCAAAAGGACCAATTTTTCCAGCTGCTCTAAGGTCTTCAGCGATATCCCCCAAAGATGACCCTGCAGCGTACCGCTCCCAGCATCCCAAGCGCCCACATGGGCAAGGTAGGCCGTCGGGCACAATCGTCATATGGCCTACCTCCCCTGCAAATCCAGATGCACCTCGAAGCAGTTCAGAATTAAAGTACAATCCAGCTCCAATCCCTGTGCCTAAACAAACCATAATGACGTTTTCAGATTCTCGAGCGACTCCTAACTGGACTTCAGCCCACGTAGCGCTTGTAGCGTCATTTTCTATTAGCACTGGAGCATCCAACTCGCAACGGACCTTTTCAAGAAGGGGAAAATTCTTAAATGTAGAAAGGTTTGGAGATGTTCTAACTATGCCAAATCTGTCTACGAATCCAGCTACTCCGATACCGACACATCCTATTTCGTGCTTTTCACTTTCTTGAATCTGATTAGCGATATCAATTAATGACTCAATAATTTTTTCGTGATCATCTTCGCAAGGATGGGAGATTACGCCTCCGAATGAAAGGTCGGGACGAAGTGCAACACCACGTATATTCGTCCCACCAATATCGAACCCCAAAGAAATGGGGCCTTTGGGATTCACGTCGACACTACTACTTCTACTCTTTTTCGAAGATCTTCTAATGCTGCTCTAATAATACGTGACTCTGCTCTACGTTTCACAAAGCCTGGGATAAGTATGGCTAAGTCCGCAGCTAAATGGTAAGTTACCTCGGTCTCAACCCCTCCATTAATAGGAAGAAACTCATACTCGCCCTCAAGTTTTCTAGTTATATCTCCCTCGATCTGCCTCCATGCGATTCGCAACGGATTACTACCGTAGTAATACCTAAGCGTATACGTCGTACTTCTTCCCATAGCTGCAACTCGAAACTGAACATCTCCTCCCCGGCCCTCATTATCAGTTGCAACCACCGTGGCTACTTTTATATCTGACGCCCAATTCGGGTAATGCTCGAAATCAGTTATGACATCAAAACATTGTTGAGGAGTTGCTGAAATAACAGTTTTTTGTTTGGCATGATCACTCATAATCATCACTCTCGTTATCCATCGATGTTTTTTTTCTTCCTGTAAAAGGCCCGTGGGAAATTGCCCACATATTGAGATTACCAATTGGATACACAGAGGCAAGGATACCGAAGGCGAAGTTCGTACTTGATGAAAGAGCAGCAAAGAAAATCCCCGCTATTAGATTCACTGAAAAGGAGCCCCACAGGGTTATTCGAATGCGCCTAGGGAAGGACATCGATAGAAGAAATAAGTCTCCAGTAGTAACAGTCTGATGACGGCTTAGCTCCAAGGACCTCAAAAAGGCAATTGAGCTCAGCACCAATCCGAGGCAAAAGATTGAGAGTGAGAGAATAACATACGCAATTTCCAGAGACGTAAATCCAATTGCTAGAAATCCACAGATAAGAAAAACGATTGTCCCCACCCATGAGGTTGTTTCATAGTTTTTTTTCATGATGTTAAAATCTAAGGTAGACCAGCCCTTTATTGCTGCTGGCTTAGAAGAGCTTCCCAATACTTTATCGCTAGGTGGTCATATGAAAATTCTTTCTCAGCGCGTGCTCGCGAATTCTTCCCCATCTCCTTTCTAGTTTCTGAGTCTGCGAGAAGCTTTTCTAATGCTTGTTTAACAGCATTAGAGTCTGTTGGGCTATCGACAACAAAACCAGTCTCCCCTTCCAAGACTGCTTCATCAGCCCCACCACTTCTTCCTGCGATTTGTGGCACCCCACAGGCTGCTGCTTCAAGAAACACTATTCCAAAACCTTCCTGCTCTAAACCTCCCCATCGCACGCGACATATCATGCCAAAGACGTCAGCGATCCCATAGAGCTCTGATACTTCATCATCAGACACATACCCGAGGAACGTTACTGGCGCATTAGTTGATTCAGCAAGTGCTTTAAGGCGACGGAGGTCTCTACCAGTTCCAGCTATTAAAAGATGGACTTTGGGTCTGGTTTTTGCCAGTTCCGAAGTCGCAGAGATTAACACATCCATACCTTTTCTCGGTACAAGTCTGCTCAAGGACAAAATCACTTCATCGTCATCCCTAAAGTTAAAGCGTCCACGGGCGGTTGATCTAGTCTGCTCATCAAGAGGCTTAAACCTATTTACATCGACGCCAGGTGGAATAACACTGACAGGAAGATTTCGTTTTGCAGCTCGTGTCGCTTCTTTTGTTGAGTAATCACCAGCTGTAACTACAAGCTTGGCGTGTTGAAGCACGTTTGCAATTAGAGTTCGGGCTATTGGCACTCTCCCAGGAATGGTCACTTCTGCCCCATGAAGAATTACCCCATAAGGGATTCCAATTTTCCGGCCGAGTACCCCAATAGGAACTGCTGGGTCATACATAATGAAGTCAATATTTTCAACCTCTGCCACTGATCGTATCTGGTTTGCTACTTGCCTTCCAGGAAGTAGAACACGCTGCTTGCTCCTGATTATTTTATGTGTTTGTTTTTGATCAAATAACTCAGAATCTGGATGAGGTGTGGTGTAGACAACGACCTTATCTTGCGGCAACCTTCTATAGATCTCCCATAGGTAGGATTGGATCCCTCCAACTTTTGGGGGATAGTCATTAGTAACTAATAAATGTCGCACGTATCAAGAATGCCTTCGTTTTTTATTTTTTGCTCGAACTAGTTTCGCTCATTCCAGCTCACCTCTCGTTGTAATTCTTCCTGAACTAGCGGCGATGGATCATCTTTCATCTCCTCTAAGAGACTGTCCAATTTAAGGCGCTTTGCTGCCCAAACAGCATGACTACGTATCATATTATCACTGTCGCGAAGATACCGTCTGAGTATTTTTCCCGTCTTTTGCGAAGATGCTTTTGATGTATTCCCTAAAACGACGAGGGCGTTGCGCCGAAGATACCTTGGGTCTCTCTTTGGGATATACCATCTCCCGAATCTTTCTATCAGTTTTTCGTCAGACATCTCGAGCATCTCATGAATAAGAACTGGACCACCGAGACTATTTATCACAGGCTTCTCATGGGATCGTTCTTCTATCCGATTTATTGGGCAAGATATTTGGCAGTCGTCACAACCATAGATTCGATCTCCTAGAGCTTCACGAAATTCTATTGGGAACTGGCCTTCTGACTGCAGAAGCCAAGCTAAGCATTTGTTAGCGTCTAGAACTCCAGGTGCGGTAATTGCCTCGGTTGGACAAGCTGGAATACACCGGGAACATGTGCCACATCCTCTTTCTTCTAGAGTGTCAGGAGGAAATTTTGCATCTGTAATAATTGATCCTAAAACGAACCAACTTCCCCGATTCGGAAGCAAAAGGTTTGTGTTCTTTCCGTACCAGCCGATACCGGCTCGATAAGCGGCTTCGCGATCAACGAGGGCATTATCATCTATGAGAATTCTTGAATTGAAACCATGTTGGTCTAAAAGCTGAACGATTACCTCCAAGCCGTCCCGTAATAGCTGGTAATGGTCTTCAAGAGCGTATAGGGCTACTTTCCCTAACGGCTCATTACTATTCCCTGCCTTTGGACGCTCGCGCCAATAGGATCGAGCTCCAACGACTAATGTTTCAGCACCTTCTAGAGTTCTGGTTGGGTCTGTTGAACGTTCTGGGTTTCGATAAGTAAATTGCATACCCCCATGAAGACCTTGCCGTTTTCGTTCAACTAGGTGTCTCTTTGTAGAAGTGAAAACTTCAGCTTTAGCAAACCCTACAGAGTCCAGACCATGATCCATCCCGGCTTTCCGTAGCTCTGTGACCGTAGGTATCGAAGGCATTGTTTAATAGTCGCAGATATTTTATATTATTTGCAGTATTACTACATAGAGTTTTCACATTGTTTATGTTGTAACTCTGGTAAAAGTCCAGCCTTATTCAAAGAGCGCATAGAACGCCATTCATCCATGCTAATGACAACTGCTTCTTCAGGTTTCCGATCACAGATGTAAGTTACGATGCAATCTGAACATGTAACTGTGTCTTTCATAATGCATGTTCTGCAATCAATAGATATGTAGTTTTCTTCCATGATTGGAGGCTATATGTAAGGTGTGACAGTTTTTTGAGGTAACCCGATGGAAAGTCTCTATATTTCCACTACGTCTTTACTACTTTCACACCATCTGCAAATTGAAGACTCAACGGTTTCTTCCAACGTTTCTGCATCTTCCACTTTTAGTTCACCACCAGTAGTGAAGTGATGAAATTCGCGTACTCTCTCTGTCCGTATGACATCAAATCGTGTCAGGTTTCCGCATGCTAAGCATTTATATCGTCTGACTTTAGTCATTCCCGCTCATGTTCTTTGTTAGTATTTGTAGATCGTTCAAACATTTGAGAGCAGCTCCGGAGTCAATAGCAGCGTTTGCTCTCTCGACTCCTTCAACAAGATTTTCGGCGATCCCTGCAACGAGTAGTCCTGCGCCGGCGTTTAAAGCAATAATGTCTCGTTTAGGGCCAGGGTCACCCTGAAGAACTTGGAATGTAATCTGGGCATTTATCTTGGCATCACCTCCGTAGATCTCTTCTTCGGCTGCTCTCTTTATACCGACTTGGTCTGGCGAAATTTGTGAGGTCGTAATGCCATCAGGGGTAACAGTGTGGATAGTGTTCGGTCCTGTAATCGATAGTTCGTCTAAACCACCATCTCCTGTGACAACCATTGCTAATTCTGTTCCGGTTACTTTAAGGACTTCAGCCATTCGCTTTCCTATTGCTTCAACAGGAACACCGATAACTTGGCGCGTAAGTGATGCTGGATGTGAGAGGGGGCCTAATAAGTTAAAAACTGTGGGGATGCCCAATTCCACACGCACCTGACTGGCGTGGCGCATTGCTGGATGGAATGAGCGCGCGTATGCGAAACCCACTCCCACCTCTTCGACGCAACGTGAGACCTGCTCTGGAGCTAACTCGGCAGCAATGGAAAGCTCTTCGAGCAAGTCAAATGACCCCGAAGTGGATGATGCCTTTCTGTTTCCGTGTTTACAGACTTTCGCTCCTGCTCCGGCAGCGACAAATGAAGCGATTGTCGAAACGTTTAGTGCAGCTTTTCGGCCCATTGGAGACCCTCCAGCTCCAACTAAGTCAATAGTCTCAGGTGGGCAGCTGATTGGTATACATGCGAAACGCATAGCGCGAACAAGCCCGCTAAGCTCATCGACTGTTTCTCCCTTTTGTCGAAGCGCTACAACGAACGCAGCAAGTTGTGCATCTGTAGCTTCTCCTTGTAGAACTGACATGAGGACAGCTTCAGCTGTCTTAGAGTCTAAATCGCGACCTTCAGAAAGATCCGCAAGAACGACAGGCCAATTCTCGAATTTTTGTTCTGGCATGTTTTTAGTATTGCCTTGAAATTCAATAAGTCAAAGCATTTAACAAAGCTAATGTATTGGCTTGCCTTTGGGAATTGGCTTTACCTACTTAGGAGTTCCTAATCAGCCACTCGCGTTAGTGTATTCTTATCGGTATGATGCAGAAGCTCATCTTGGATCGACATCTTTAAGACCGAGTCTTCTTCATAAGACCATTCATCGTCTCCGATGTTGATACTGAGTGTGTACTCTACCGTTGATGCATTTTCTGCAAGATACTTGTTCTGAAGAATTCCGTAATTTGTCGAACCGAGCTCTGCTGACATGTTAAATGAGGTAGCGTCAGCTTCGCATTCTCCTCCTGCAACAACAACTGTCCCTCTCGGAACCATGAAACAGCGCATGATCTGCTTAGCTTCAGGGTCATATAGCCAATATCCGATCTCTGTATGAAATGGATCTTGATCAAGCTCGTCAGATCTCCACGCTGCCATTCGGTAGTCCAATCCATAGAGATGTTGGTTTCCGTTGTCAACTGGTCCAAAAGTGGAGAATGTCACTCTCTCAAAGTAGCTGGTATCGCCAGTTTCGCCTTCTTCATGGTGGTAGGAGAAATCAACACCTCCGTGCCCTTCCCATGTTCCAACAAGTGAAAGTAAAGGCCCAAAATTCGCAACCGTTAAATCTTCTGGTGCAGTCATAAGAAATTCTCCAAATCTTGTAAGTGTGGCCTTTTGCTGTGTTGCTGCGTAGACCACAATGGTCTACTTAGGAAAATAGCACTTACCAGACGCTAAGAATACTCAGAGCAGAAATATTTTAATAATTTAGATTTATTTGTGTTATCGAATTCTCGAAGTCTCAACGTTGTGCTTTTCATCTTTTGCCGTAAAAATGGGAAATGGTGAGTTGGCCGGATGGCTGCAGCATATTTAGTTATGTTGAGGAAGGTCGGGGCTCCAATGAACAGAGTGCTGATGAGAGTCAGGATGGAGTGATCTGTCGATTAGGGCAACAGAGAGTAAACCGCCGATGACCATAGAATTATGGAACAGGTAAGGGTGAAAGGGTGCGGTAAGAGCGCACCAGCATTCGAAGCGATTCGGGTGGCTAGGCAACCTCCACTCGGAGCAAGGTCAAGTGTGGAACATGGGTCGTTCGTCCCAGTTATCAGAAATGGTGCAGTTCCCAGGTGGACCGCATAGATGGATAGCCATCAATGGAAATGTGGAAACATATTCCTGAACAGACCCCCGCCTATAGGCCAACTCACCTACTTTCAATCTGATACTCTTACAGCTCCTTTGGGCCACAAAGCAAGAACCATAAGAAGCGATAACGTTGATACTGCTGCAAGGAAGACAAAAGCATTACGGAATGCTGGAAGGGCATCTACTCCTACTGAATCTCCTATAATCGCGACGAGTATGGCGATACCCACAGCAGAACACATTGCTCTTCCCGTAAGGAAAGTAGCATTTGCCCTCCCATACACTTGTTCAGGCACTTCTGAAAGTGCAGCGCTATTTAGCGGAGCGAAGGTTAACCCCATAGCTACTCCATACAAAAACAAACCAGGGAACATATTCCTCCAGTAGTTTATGTCAGATCCGTAAAAGGAGATGAACCAACAATTTGCCGCTACCAGCAGCGCTGTCCCTACTAGAAGTATCCCTCGATAACCGTAATTTTGAACCCAACGACCGGTTCCGATTGAAACAACTCCCGCGAGAAGCGGAGTAGGAGTAATCGCTAGACCGATTTGAATCTGAGAGTACTCCCAAACAGTTGATAGATGTATTGGCCATAGAAGCCAAACTGAAGAACCCACTAGTGACACACCCAAAGAAACAGCGTTCGCAGTTGTGAAGGTTGGAATCGAGAAAAGTTTGAAGTCAATTAGAGGCACTGGTTGACCTTTATTTCGGTAAAGGAAGACCGGGAAAAGAGTCGCTGACGCTATAAAAGCAAGAATAGTTCCCCAACTCGTCCACCCCCATCTGGGTCCTTGTACGATTCCTAATGCAAGACACCCTATTGCGGCAGTTCCAATCGGAATTCCTAGAATATCTAATGACCCGGTGTTAATAATTTCTGCAGAGATCTCTTTCGTTTTATAGAGGATTATTGCGATAGCTACCGCTGCTGCACCAATTGTTTGCACTGCGAACATCCAACGCCAGTCCGCAATTTCAAGGATCAATGAGGCGAATGTTGGTGATAGAGCAGATCCTATGGGAACGGATGCTGCCCATATTCCTATCGCTAAAGCATGATGGGTTTTATGGAATCGCAAAAGTACCATTGCCAAAGAAGAGGGAGCATAGATTGCTGCACCGATTCCCTGCATAGTACGACCAGCTATTAGAAAGCTTACGTTAGGAGAGAATGTACAAACCAGTGCCCCAAGGAAAAAAAGCAGCATTCCTTTTGTGAACATTCGTTGAGAACCAAGCCGGTCTGATAGCTGCCCTCCAAGGAGAGTAAATGCTGCAGTGGTAATTGCATAGCCCGACAGTATCCAGGACAAGGTAGCTCTATTCGATCCGAAATCTAGCTCGATCTCTGGAAAGGCGATGGTTGTTCCAGTCAATGCCGCTGGAAGAAGGATCATGGCGAAAACTGAAATCGCTAGGATATACCACGCTTCACGAGTAATGGGATGATTCACTTGTGCTCAAGTATCTATGAGTGCTCAGACAAAAAGGACCGGATCGTTAAATCGGTTTTTTGAAGGGTTTCTGGACTTTTCCAGTGCTCAACAAGCGTCACAGAATGAGCTAAGTCAGCTATCTTTCGTGATGTTATCTGTGGGTGGTATAGGTCATCACCCATTAGCACCAATATAGGGAGAGTGAATTGAGCAACATCTTCTTCTGACGCTGTAAGCAGGAATTCCCCATCCCACATATTCCCTCTAAATTTTTTTAGCGTTTCTTCCCCGAAGCCATCGGGTAGGGCATCTGCCCAGTTATCGAACATATCGTAAAAGGCTTCTCGGTTCCCGTCTATGCCTACCGGCTGAAGCATCACGGCTGACAGAAAACGATGTGGAGCTGCTTTAAGTAATCCGGCTATAAACGGCCCACCAATGCACATGCCAACGAGGTGACATTCCTCAATACCCAAATGGTCCAAAAGAGCTAATTGGTCCAACGTATACTGACTCCATCCATCGGTTGGACTGATCGGAGCTTCGGACTTTCCAGCATTCCGTTGGTCCATGCCGATTAATTTGAACTCTCCGATAAGAGATTCACGCGGGTTCCACGGCATATTCTCCCAAAGAGTATTAGCAGATCGCATTCCTCCTGGAGCTAGAAGAAGGACAGGAGTTCCTTCACCTTCGACTTCATAGAATATTTTTGAATCGCCGTTTTCGAAAAAAGTCACATTTACCTCACAGGTAAAACTATTTGGAAGGGCCCTTCTGGGTCAATTCCTGATTAATAAGTAGATTGCTATCAACCCCAATGCCGATGATCCAAGAATAGCTACTTCATATGATTTTTCTAGAACAGGTATCCATAAGACGGGAAGGATTGCGGTTCCTAGAAATCTAAATGAAAGTATAAACGATAGGGTCCCTCCTCGGTTATCGGGGGCTTCTGTTGCACCAAGAGCCTGAAGGACAACAGACATATATCCAACCATACCTCCTGCAAAAAACCAGAGAACCGCCAGCATCAAAGGACTGGACGCAATAAAGAGCAGAGAAGAAAAAATAGTCACGGCGCCTGCAGCTAACAATGACGACTTTCGAGAACCTAGACGATCTATTGTTCTTCCCCAGAAGGGCCCGAGGAGAAGCATAGAAGCTGCGCCGACAACGAGAATCAGGCCAGCTTGAGATCCGGAGACATTAAACTTATCCCGAGCTGCAACAGCTACAAGTATATTCACACCCATTGGACCTGCGGCGACCGCTAGCGTTGCGCATCCGATCCGCAAAATTCGACCTTGGAATAGAGCACGCAAAGAAGGTAGATTTGCTCCGTCTCTTGGCTGCCCAGTTGGTGGGAAAAGCGAAAGGACAAATGGAACTACAGCCGTTCCCCAAAAAGCCGCTTCCCATGAGGTATCGGCAGCAA
>PAYW01000035.1 GCA_002715425.1 Actinomycetota bacterium
ATCCCGGACTCTAGGGCATAGTCGAGGATTTGGTGAGATTTTTCAATATCGCATTGATTTCCAAAAGTCATAGTCCCTAAACATAATCGGGAGACCTTTAAACCAGTTCTGCCAAGTTTTATGTGTTCCATGATTACCGCTCTTTTTCCATAGTGATCGACTGGCAGTCGGAGTCACAGTTTTGATCTGTATCTTTTTTCACCGCTGGCCGATGCAAGATAGCTGCCTTAGGTGCGATCCGGCCCTGAGGTCCTTCTTCAGTGTCTATCACTTCCATTACCCCATCTACGATCAAGCTATGGCTATCTGGCGTCAAAGGTGGCCACAACAGAGCAACAGATGGCCTCTCTAAGGCATTAGCTGACGTTTTTTTTCCTAAACCGCAAACAAAAACCGCAGAATCTTTGGATAAGGTCACGTGGGTAATATGTGGATGCGCTTCGTTATCTGTCGTAATTAGGTATGGGTTCATCCCATATTCTGATAATGCGGTTTCTAGGTTTTCAATTTCAACAGGAATACTCATGCAAAAACTGTCCTACCGATCCATTCTGCGATCAAAGCTGGTTTTTCTTGTCCCTCAATCTCTACTGTCATTTTTCTGGTCAAATCCACAGCGTTTCCTTTTAGAGATATATCGACGGGCTGAGAAGTTGCTCGCACTCTTGAGCCCGCAGGAACAGGGTTGAGAAATCGAACTTTGTTTAGTCCATAGTTGATACCCATTAATACTCCACTGACATTTTTGTAGGACTCGTCGACAGGAATACTTGTAGATAGATGTACGAGCATCGATAGTGTAAGGAAACCATGCGCGATAGTTCCTCCGAAGGGAGTCTGAGCCGCTCGCTCTAAGTCAACGTGAATGAATTGATGGTCGATTGTTGCATCAGCAAAATCATTGATTCTTTCTTGACTTATCTCAAACCACTCCCCCGCTACTGGGTCGGACCCTATAGTACTCTGCATCGCCTCGTATGCTCTTTGCGCATTTTCACTCATGAAAGTTCCTCCAAAAAGGTATTGACCTCCCTTATCCTATGCCCTTGCAGGCTTCAAGTGAAATAATATGAACGCTTTCCAAGTTAATAGCTGTGGATGGAATAGATATGCACGAATTTGGAAAAGGTGCTATTCCTAGGTTATGCCGAAATACCCTGATCCTCTAAGAGTGCTTGACCTTTCACAAACTAGGGCTGCAGCAGTAATCGCCAGTGTTAGTCTTGATCAAATGTTCCTTCCCACTCCGTGCGATTTATGGGATGTTAAAGATGTCATCAATAAACTCGTCGCTTCAACTCGTCTTTTCACAGGGTTTGGACTTCGGCAACCACCTGACCCTTCACTTGATTTAATCAATCCCAAGGATTTGATTGGTGATGACCCAGTGGGGGTCTACCTAAGTGCAGCCAAGGAATGTCGGGATGCGTGGAGATCTCCTGGAGCTTTGGATGGTCTTGCTACTTCAACGATCGGAGAGGCGAAAGCCAAAGCAGTATTAAATGCGAGAATATTCGATACGACTGTACTTACATGGGACATCAGCCAGGCATGTGATATCGATCATCACATAGATGACGAGCAAGCAGACTATGTCCTATTTGTTGCAGAAAGACTTGTCCCAGCAGTGAGAACTCAAAGTCCGGAACGCTACAAAGAGGAAATTATAAGTGAAACTAGAACGACCACCGTTGATAAGCTGATCGGCGTAACCGGTCGAAATCCGAACTGGAAGACGAATCTGGAAAGAAATTAGTTGCGTTTCTAAGTTCTCTAACTTCTTGGGACATTAGACCAAGGCACTTCTTTATCGACTCTTGGTTCTCCTGGAAGACCGAGTACCTGTTCTCCAAGAATGTTCCTCATTATTTCTGAAGTTCCTCCTTCAATGGAGTTTGCTCGAACACGGAGAAATGCGTAACGCGGTCCGTGTATCGAACCATCTGTTGATAAAAGTTCAGGCCGTCTAAACGTGTAGTCATACCCGATTTGTCCTGAAGGGCCAAGCATATTAAGACATAGTTCATAAATTGCCTTATTGAGCTCCGCTGAAGCCAATTTACCAATGGACCCTTCTGGTCCTGGATTACCTGCCTTCGCTGAAGCTGAGGCTCGCTGATTCGTTAACCTAAGCGTTTCGGATTTAATCCATAGAGTCATAAGGCCATCTAACGTTTTCTTATTGCGACTTTCTAATGGCAAATCCTTCCAGATGGATACAGCATCTGCGATGGGTCCAGAACCTGGCTGGGATGTTGAACCTCCGCTACTCCCTCCGATGGCTGACCGTTCATTCATCAGTGTTGTTAGCGATACTCGCCACCCTTCACCAACATCTCCAATTCTGCAGGAGTCAGGTACGCGAACTTCCGTAACATAGACCTCATTAAATTCTGCTTCTCCAGTAATTTGACGTAAAGGCCGTACCTCCACTCCAGATGCATGCATATCCAAAGCGAAGTACGTCATCCCCTTATGTTTAGGAAGCTCAGGATTGCTCCTTGTAACTAGCATCCCCCAGTCGCCTAAATGAGCAAGCGTGTTCCAGACTTTTTGCCCGGTAACGATCCACTCATCGCCATCTCGCTCAGCCTTACAAGCTAGTCCGGCAAAATCGGATCCCGCTCCTGGTTCTGAAAAAAGTTGACACCATCTCTCCTCACCTGTATACATGGGCCGCAAAAATCTCTTTTTTTGTTCGCTAGTTCCGTGAGTTGAGATTGTAGGTCCGGCTAATGACATGAAAAAGGTCGTTGGGTCAGTGGGTTGGGCACCTGCTTCTCGCATTCTCCGCTCAACTATCCTCTGCATATTTGGTGGTATACCCAATCCCCCTTCACCCTCAGGGAAATGCACCCAAGCTAAACCTGCATCGAATCTCTCACCGCGGAAATCAATATTGTCCATAGACTTTGGATTATTTACCTCTAAAAAGTCCTCAATAAGCTTTAGTAAACGTGTTTCTTGCTCAGCTTTGTCTAGAGATGACATCGTAGAAGTGTTCATAGTGTAAGTCTTGCTTAAATTTGATCAAAAACCTTAATTTATAAAAAGAACCTTTAATTTCATATGGGAATTAAAGGTGGGCCCTTTCGGGTAATTTAAGATTGGGGTTAGCTCCTGTGTTAAGGAGTGTTGGGCCATCCTGAAGAAATCTACGCCATCCAGTAGCCGCAACCATTGCAGCATTGTCAGTGCAGTAGCTGCGACTTGGAACAAATGGGTGAAGCCCATCCTCCAAGCAGATATCAAATATTGCCTCGCGTAGTCTTGTGTTTGCGGCAACGCCACCCCCAATACAAAGACCCTTTGCTTTTGTTTCGATTGCAGCTTTACGTGCTTTTGTAGTTAGGACTTCAACAACTGCTTCTTGAAAAGAAGTAGCAATATCCTCTATAGGCGTATCAGGATTATTGCGCACGAAGTTAATAACTGCTGTCTTTAATCCACTAAAGCTAAAGTCATATCCATCACGAAGCATCGGCCTTGGGAATGTAATTTTATTTTCCCCAGTCTCTGCAAGCTGGTCAATTACTGGCCCACCCGGATAGCCCAAACCTAGATAGCGCGCGACTTTATCATATGCTTCTCCCACGGCGTCATCGAGTGTTTGGCCAAGAATTGTATATTCCAAATGCTTTTCCATAGACACTAGAATTGTGTGCCCCCCAGAAACTAATAGAACAACTAAGGGAAGTTCAAGATCTGGCTCCTCTAGGAAACAAGAATAGAGATGCGCTTCAAGATGATTAACTCCAACGTATGGTTTCCCCCAGACGAGTGATAATGCTTTGGCTGCGCTAACTCCAATTAGTAAAGAGCCGACTAACCCTGGCCCATTCGTAGCCGCTACTAGATCAATATCTTTTGGTTCGACACCAGCTTCTACAAGAGCCTGAGCGATGACAGGATTGATTAAGCCCACGTGAGCCCTGCTGGCCACTTCAGGAACTACTCCCCCATAACGGGCATGAAGGTCTACTTGACTACTAACGACCGAAGAGAGAACAACGTTGTCGCTGGTTACCACTGAAGCCGCAGTTTCGTCACAAGAGGTCTCAATCCCAAGAGTAAGTCCAGAAGTCATGATGAAAGCACTTCCTTTGTTTTTTGACTTTGCTTTATAGAGTCTAAGAGTTTCATATATGGCTGCTCGTGAATATCGTTCGCCCACATAATTAATGCATCTTCATTATCTGGCTGATAGTAGGATGGCCTAATTCCTGCAGGAACCATACCGAACTTTCTATATAAGGCCTGTGCTGGAAGGTTTCCAATACGTACCTCAAGTGTGAGATTAGTAGCTCCAAGTTTCACTGCATCCTCAAGTAATTTGACCATAATAAGAGTAGCTACCCCTTTACTTAAGTTAGATGTTCTCACTGCAATTGTTGTTATATGAAAATCATCCCCAGCTAGAAGGCCACCACCAAAACCGATGACTTTCTTCCCTTCTATAGCTACATAGTAGGCCCGTTCAGTTCGTGAAATTTCTTTCACCCAAAGCTTTTTACTCCATGGTGTCGGAAATGCTTCTCTATCTAATGCCATAATTTCTTGAAGGTGCTCTTCAGCCGCTGGGTAGAACTTCATGACAATTTTCGCTTCTGGTTTTCAATCTCAACGGCATCCGGTTTCCTCAAGTACACGGGTTCTAGCTCGGTTGGCGTAACAAATTCTTCTCGAAGGGCCTTTGCGTGAGCTAGTTGAACTATCGAATCAGCAGACGGGTATGCAATGTTAGGTTCAGCAGCATCCACCCCTCGAAGACCAGCGAAAGTTTCTGAGTAGCGCAATGCCCCATCACCCACTAGCAGCGCTTCATTCCCATGAGCTAAAAGATCTGCAGCTAAATCATCTGGAGTGCTTACCGTTGGCTCACTCACTCTTTGAACTCCTCCTGGAACTTGTCGGTAATTTGCATGGAAAACTTCTCCCCTGCGAGCATCAATAGTTGCCACTATAAGTTTTGAGCAATACCGGACTGGGTATGCAAGCAAATCAAGACTTGTCACCCCTATCATCGGAACTCCCAGACCGAATGCTACAGAAACTGCAGTAGCGATTCCGACGCGCAATCCGGTATATAGACCTGGACCAACATCGACAGCCACTACGCTGATCTCATCCATTGATACTCTCGCTTGTTCAAGGACAAATTCAATCTGAGGCGTCAGATTCTCTGCGTGCCTTTTCCCTCGCGATGAGTGAACCGAAGCAAGAACACCTTCATGCCCGCCAATAGCGCACCCAACCTGAGAAGTAGCACTTTCGATTCCTAAAATAATCACTGTTTTATGCTCCATTCAGAAAGAGCCTCTTGGAGTTGTTCTATACGCTTGTGCCAGCTCGAACCGGTATGGGAGATTCTTACAATGCGCTCATCGTCCTCTTGACCATACTCAAATCGAATTTCAAGATAGTTTTGCGGTATCGAAGGGACTATTTGATCTCCCCATTCGATAAGGGTTACAGTTTCACCCTCGAGCAGCTCAGGTAAAGCCAAATCACGAACTTCTTCTAAATCTTCGATCCTATAGACATCTAAGTGATTTAGAGTTAGTCGTCCAAAGTAGCTTTTAGCAAGTGTGAAGGTCGGACTCGTAATTGGTTCTCCGACTCCTAAAGACTTCCCGAAACCTTGAGTAAATGCAGTTTTCCCTGCGCCTAGATCGCCAACAAGCAATAAAACGTCTTTCGCAATTACAAGTTCAGCTATGGACGCGGCTAATGCCTGTGTCTCTTCAACGCTTTTCGTTTTTGTATTAAACACTCTCTCAGGTTAGTACTTGTAAGTCTAAGATCATCTCCAAATGGAGTCGTGCTTGTATTTAAAACTAAGTGGCTTTTTCGACACTTCTTATAGCTTTTTCAACTGCCACAGTGGTAAGAAGTCGAACTTTTTCTAAGGAGGCTTCTATAGTCCCGATAGCGGCCACAACAACGGCATCGCCATCCCCTTGAGTGTGTGCGGGAAAGATAGCTTTAGCAAAGCCATCATGAGCGCTCTGGCTAGCTAGAAAACATTCTCCTTTTGTCAATCTGGCATTCGTTACGACAACTCCAATTGTCGTATTCTCAAATGGGACAATTTCAGGAAACTCAAACGTCCCATCAAGTATTGATTGGCTGACTGATCCATCATCTATATCGCCACTAGCATTTACCGCGAACATTGCAGCAACTACGAGGTCCCCTGACCTACACGTGACCGAGCCAAGACCACCGAACTTCGCATGCTCTTTACCTCGCCACTTAGAAATCATCGCGCCTGTACCTGCCCCGATTAATCCGACTTCAGTTTTGATTGAGGAAGCTATTTCCGCAGCTTCCCTTCCTTCCTTTGCACCAGGTCGCCTTGTAGAGTCACCTTCATTAAGATCAAAGAGCGACATTCCTACAACGATGGGAACTTTACCTGAAGATGTGGCAAAGCCTTGTCCACGCTCTTCAAGAAAACTCATCACACCCTCGCAAGCTGCTAAACCATAAGCTGACCCACCAGAGAGCACGACAGCATTAATATGCTCTACTAACCGGCTAGGGTGCAGCAATGCGAAATCTCTTGTTGCTGGTGCCCCACCGCGAATCTCGCCCGATGCAACCGTCCCCTCTGGAAACAGTATTACCGTACATCCAGTTTTTGCTTCTGTATCGCTCCAATTGCCAACTTCAATTCCATCAATATCTGTAAGCATCCCTAACCACCCCTAAATTACGAATACCTTCGCGGAATTCGACTCTCTATTCCACAAATAATTTCGTATGTAATCGTCTCAAATATCTCAGCCCATTCTGCAGCAGAAATCTGATCTTCACCTTGAGGACCCAATATGACTACTTCATCACCAGAAGCTACTTGATTCTCTCCACAATCAACCAAAAACTGATCCATCGTAACGTTTCCCACAATAGGGTGTCGTTTCCCACCAATAAGAACTTCTCCTCCTCGGTGACCAGCATCACGGCGTAACCCGTCTGCATACCCCATCGGGACAGTTGCGATTCTAGTGCTTTGCTGGGCTGACCAACTTAGTCCATAAGAAACGCCCTCTCCGGCTTCAACTGTCTTGACATACGACACTTCAGACCGAACTTTCATTGCCGGACGAAGATTTAATGTTGCATCTATTCCTTCTAGAGGAGAAAGGCCATACATTGCCAACCCACATCGAACTAGGTCAAATCTCCCATCTGGATTATTGATTGCTAGAGCAGAATTAGCGGCATGCAGCATATTCGAACTTATACCTTCAGAACTTATTTCTTTCACTACCTCGTCAAAACGAGCGAGCTGCTTAGCAGTGAACGAATTAGAAGGGTCATCTGCGACAGCACAGTGAGTCCATAAACCATCAAGAACCAAGGATGACTTTTCAGATATCGCTTGAGCTAAAGTAATTGCTAAATCGGGGTCAACTCCGACTCGACGCATGCCTGTATCTATTTTCAAGTGAACATAAATTTCTTTATCTACTTGAGTTGCTGCAGCAGCTGCAGCAGCTATACCCTCTCCGCTGTATATTGCTGGCCTTAGCCCATATTCGGCAACTTGCACCATCTCTCTAGGGCGGGGTTCGGACAAAAGTAAAATTGGAGCCTCGATACCCGCTTCACGAAGTACGATTCCTTCTTCGACCAAGGCAACTGCGAGCCACCTTGCTCCTGCAGATACAGCTGCTCGAGCTACCGGGATTGCTCCATGTCCATATCCATCAGCTTTGACAACAGCACAAAGAATTGCAGGCGAGACTATTTGAGTTATCTCTCGGACATTATGTTTGATTGCTTCAAGATCTATATCAGCCCACGTCGGTCTCATGTAATACCTCCGGAATTAGATTGATAAGATCAGATGCCACCATGCCATGTTTAAATGAAAGTCGTCCAGCTTCTGCATGGACCCAGGCGCCCATAGCTGCTGCTTCCATACTTGGAACTCCCTGAGCTAGAAAGGCACCGATAATCCCTGCAAGCACATCACCAGTTCCAGCAGTAGCTAACCTATGATCACCGTTTGCTACAACCAAACAACGTCCTTCAGGATTAGCTACAACCGTAATTGGTCCTTTAAGTAAAACAATAGAGTTAGTTAACTCTGCAGCACTTCGAACGTCCTCAATCCGCCGAGAACTCGGCCTAGACCCAACTAGATCCTCGAACTCACGTTCGTGGGGAGTAAAAATCGTGTCAGATTTCCTCACCTGCAAAATTTCAAGATTCTCACCTAAAGCTTTAATGGCACCCCCATCTACTACAAGGGGAATCTCAGAATTAGAAACTACTTTTTGGATGGATTTAATATTTGAACTTGATACTGCAAGGCCTGGGCCGATGATTCCAGAAGAAAATCTATTCGCATTGTTCTGGAAGTCTTCTTCCCACCCTTCTTCAGTAATAAAGTGTGAAACGGCTTCTATTGGCCCTATGGGCATGGTACCAGGAGTGCTTATTCGAACATAGCCCGATCCTGCTCGTTGAGCGGCTTCTGCTGCTAGAGATAAAGCCCCATCCATTCCTGCAGAGCCACCAATTATCCAACACGCTGACTTCCATTTGTGTTCCGTGATCAATTTTTTCGGTAGCCATGTCGCTATGTCTGAACGCTGGACTAGGAATGTTTCGATATGTGAAGTATCAAGGCCAATATCAACAATTTCAATCTCACCAACATAATTACTTCCAGGAGGAATTAGATGACCGGGTTTTAAAGCCTGAAAGGTGGTTGTCTTATTGGAGTGCATAGGAAGTCCCATTACTTCACCTGTTAAACCATTGATACCACTTGGAATGTCGACGGCAATCACAGGTACGTCTGTAATGGGTGCAAAATATTCTTCCCGAATTCCAGTCCCGTATGCGGCATCGATAACAAGGTCGCACTTAGGAAGTTGTTTTGGGGTTTCTGTAACACAGTACTCGACAGTCTTTATCCCCCATTTCCGAAGATAGGATGCGGCGACCCTTCCATCTTTTCCGTTATTGCCTTTCCCATAGATCACTATGACACGTTTTCCGTAGGCTCCGTTTAGAAATTTCCGCGCAGACCACGCTACTGCGCTTCCTGCCCGCTGTATAAGAACGTCAAGAGGTTGATCTGAAGATGCATCGATAGACTTCATTTCGCTCGGGGTTACGATTGGTATCATCAGCATAAAATCCTATGGATGCTCAAGTTCGCCATAATTCTGCAAGTTCTGCAATCGGAGACATCAGTAAATCGGATAGAGGGATTGTTGATAGGAGGTCACCGCGAAACGTTGGTTCTGTCTCAGTGACGAAATCATAAAGTTTTGCATAGCGATTCTGATAGCCCTCAAGTATTTTCTTAGCTATTTGTTCATCAACGTATTTTTCTAGACGGACATGAAGTAATGTCAGCCCGACTGTCTGCTGATCTTTCACTTCGGGTACTAAGATTATGGTCCGGTCATCATTTCGCCCTTTAGTGACCATCACGTTCTGATCAGATGCAACAAGGTGTTTACTACCTCGGAGTTTGGGGTCTCTTTCCACTCTAGATGCTAGATCAACTGCTATTCCACCTCGATCAACGATGTGTAATTGCGCAACATCAGGAGCCCCATCTATCGAATACCGGATATATCCCGTCACATCTTGTACCCCATTATTAAGTGCTGCCAAACAACGAAGGTTCCGATAAGTGACTCTGTCTCTTGGAGCACCAGACTCAAGTAGCTCTCGAACAAGCGGTAATTGAACGATTTCCTCATCTGACCTAGATATTCCAACGGTCACTGTCTTTGCTTGATGCTTGATCGTGTCTATGGTTCGAGTTAGTTCTTCTATCCCGACAGTTAGGGAAGCAACCAAATCTTCGAGGATAGTTGCAGGTGTCCCGACTTTTCCGAAGTCTAATTGATATGAATCAAGTGGAATATTCCCTAACGAGTATTTGAGCATTATTAGAATCTTCGTCGCTGTGCTGGCCTCTAGGTTTCCGTTGTAATCACCGGATCGTAGACCGTCGAAAAATGATTGGGAAGCTTTTTGAATTTGCGGTTTCAGATTCTTTAACATAACTTCTCCGGTCATATCCGGGTTTTGTGAAACTGCCAATTCGATCGCAGAGCGAACTTCTCTAAATGGAGTTGCCTGAGCATCAATGGATAGCGCCGCTTCATAACCAAATATGTGGCCGGCCATCGTTGATAAGATAAATGCTAGTTCCTTAGTTGTAGGCGGAACTTCAATGACTTTCAAAGCGGAAGAGAAAACTTCTGGAGTGTCTGTAATCACTACTGGAGTGGCCTTATGGGCCCGATAGATAGCTACTTCTTTCGCAGCATCCGCAGCGACCGAACCTTCTAGTCCAGCAGCACAAACGAGGATCATAGGTTCAGCAGAAAGATCAATGTGTTTCTTATCTTCAGTAAAGTCGGCTGCTATCGATTTGTAGCAGAGTTCAGAGAGTTTGATTCTGATCTCCTTTGCGGCGACAATATTTAAACCATTTCCGACTATGGCCCAATATTTTTTCGCAGGTGCTAATTCAGTGGCGATCTCGGATATTTTTTCCTGCACTGAAAGCACTTCTCTCATCAGGTTAGGAAGCTCTTTGAGCCCAAGAAGTAAAGTATTTCTTCTTTCATTGGTGCTTGATTTACTTGAGGAGCTATTTACAGATTCTGAAATCGCTATCCCTAGAAGAAACCCAGCAGCTATTTGTGAATAGAATGCTTTAGTCGAAGCAACGCTCATCTCTATATCTCTCCCATCGGAGGTGTAGAGGACGCCGTCAGATTTTTTTGTTAGTTCTGAATCTCGACGGTTAACTATCGATACAACAGCCCCCCCTCGGGCGCGGACAAGATCTACTGTCCGGTTAGTATCTGTGGTAGTTCCGGATTGGCTAATTGCAACGACAAAAGTATCCGTCATGTCTGGACGTAATCGGAATCCAGATAATTCTGTTGATGGAAGAGATTCAACTCGTAGACCTATTTCCTCGTTTAGGAATGCAGCCAAGCTGTTACCAGCGACTGCTGCAGTTCCCTGTCCGATAACAAAAATCTCTCTGAATTCTCCATTTTGAAACTTCTTTTTGAGATTGCTGGGCAAAGTACTCTCTTGCAATCTGACATTAAGATTCCCATCGATATCAATTATTTTCCCTCGAAGAGTTTTCTGGAATGAGTCAGGGGCTTCAGTTATCTCCTTTAATAAAAAATGAGGGTAACTTCTCCGGTCAATGTCTCTGGAAGTTATACCTGCAGTCTCAATTTCCTGTCCCTCTACAGGGAGTGGTTTCCCATCATATGATGTTCGGCTAATTCCTTCGATTGTTCCAGCGTTGCTCTTTGACAAAGAAATAATTTCACCAGGTTCAGAACTTGTACTTCTGTTATCTACTGACTCCCCATCTAGTCGTAAGTACTTTTGTGTTCTTTCAATAAACCCATAGGGTTCACTAGCAACAATGTAAGCATCCTCAGCTAAACCGACGTATAACCCTTGCCCACTACCTCGAAGAGCTAGATGGAGATTTTCAGGATCTGAAGCTGCATTAGCAACAACCGCAACTGACCCTTGAAGAGATCGAGCAGTCTTCCTGAATGCTTCAGCAACTGTTGACGTCTCTCTACCTTCCTTGCTGAGACGCTGAGCCATTAAGGTCGGCATTACTTTAGAATCTGAAGTAACAGCAGGTGAGATCATAAGGTCTTCTACTTCTTTTAGATCAGCAAAGTTATCAACATCGCCGTTTATAGCTGCAACGACGTAGGGCATTTCTTCCTGATGCTCTTGTTCCGAATTTAGAGGATGAGCATTCGGCTCAGAAATTATTCCGATGCTTGCCCATCGAGTATGTCCGACGACAACAGCCGATGCTTGACTACTTGCGAGTGCACGATGGAGTAGTTTGTCCGACATGATTGCTTTTCGTAGCACCAGAGTATTGTCACCAAGTTGACCTATTTCAGAGGCAGTTTTATAGACAAAACTTATTTGTCCATCAGCTACTCGAATCGAACCGGACGTAAAATCATTATCAGAAGAGCGATCCTTAATTTCTGATAAGAGCGTTGGGTCATCTAGGTCTAAGGCATGATCTTGAATCATTACATGTAAACCAGCTGAGTCTCTTCCCCGAACTTCCAAGCTATCGAGGGCGGAGAGAGCTTCATGAATTGATACAAAGGTTTCAACCAATCCTCTTTCTCTATTGTCTTGGCATAGTTCACGAACAGAGTTAATGAGCCTGACACGGTCATTGCTAAGTGACCAAAGAAGGTCTTTTACCTGAATAATACCAGCGTTGGTCTTTTCGATTTCTTGCAGGTCAGTATTAGTCTTATCAAGGGTTCTTTCAAGATTAGTAATAGAAGTTTCGATTATTTTGCACTTTTCGACAAGTAGTGTGAGCAATTCAGAGTCATCCAATAATGAGATTGTTCCTGGCACCCCAGAGGTTTCATTTTCTAGCAATACAAGAGATTCAATTAGTAGATAGATCTCTTGAAGATCATCCGATGTAGCATCAGGAATGGAATTGATTAACTTCTTGACCCGCGTTGAAGTAGGGACTTCGCGCTGCGCTGGCCTTCGGATAATAGCGATAATTCCACACATATGTTTATTCTAGAGACTTAGTTAAGTCGCAACTCTCTAAAGAGAGTGATTTGGTCTAATTAAGATCCCGCTAAATAGGATTCTGCAGCTAAAACCAGCTTATTTACTGTAGATTCGGCTATTTCATCTGTTAAAGATTCAACCATAATTCTTAAAACTGGTTCAGTACCTGACCTTCTTACGAGAACTCTGCCACTATCTCCCAGCTCAATTTCAGCATTAGCTATGTCTTCGGCTAACAAACTTTCAATATCAACTGTTGTTGTAGACAAGTTGACTTGTTTTAAGACCTGTGGGTATCTAACCATGGCAAAGTCAGCAAGTTCGTCCAAGCGTTTGTTAGACCGAGCAATGATATCGAGAAGTTGTATTCCTGTTAATAGTCCGTCACCAGTAGTAGAAAGATCGCTGAAGATTATATGGCCTGACTGTTCCCCACCAAGCGACCAATCATTCTCCTCCAATGCAGCTAGAACTTGTCGATCACCGACTGGTGTTTGATACACATGTATTCCCTTTTCTTTCATTGCCAAATGAAACCCTAGATTAGTCATTACCGTTACGACTGCAGTGTTGTCCTTAAGGGCTTTTCGACTCTTCATGTCTTCAGCACATATTGCGATCATAAAGTCTCCATCGATAACTCGACCTCTTTTATCTATGGCGAGTACTCGGTCAGCGTCTCCATCAAATGCCAATCCTAGATCAGCGTTGTTATCTCTTACCGCTGTTTGAAGAGATCTGAGACTCGTTGAACCACAGTCTTCGTTGATGTTAGTTCCATCTGGAACATCATGGATACTGACCACTCTTGCTCCCAACTCTCTGAGAGTATTTGCGGCGAAGGCTGACACTGCTCCATTGGCACAATCCACAACAAGTGAAATCCCACTTAGACTTCTACCTTTGATACTCTCTCGAAGCGTAGATACCCAATCATTAGCAAGATGGCTGTAACTAGGTTCAACATAGTCAGCTCCCTTCGTGAAGTCAGGAAAATCATTAGATTCCAGAATTGCTTCGATCTCTCTTTGGGCATGATCACTTAGTTTCTTACCTCCAGCAGAAAGTAATTTAATGCCATTGTCTTCTGAAGGATTATGGGATGCCGAGACCATTGCTCCAGCAATTCCATAAGTTGCGGCAGCATGAGCAAGGGCTGGCGTAGGGACAGTACCCATGTACCAAACTGAGAGCCCCTCAGACTCGAACCCTGTTCGTAATGCGCTCACAAAGTCTTTCCCGCTTTCACGACCATCGCTACCAATGACGACTGTGTCTGATTGGAGAACATCAGAAGCAGAAATCGCAAGATTGGTTACCCACTCCGGCCTGAGGTCGACGAAAGCTCGACCACGAACCCCGTCGGTACCAAACTTAAGAGACATTTTGACCAAAAAATCTTAATAGAGTTCCCATACAGACCTTACTTCCACAAGTTATCTGGCGGACTCTTCTAATCATAATTCCCTAAGAAGGGAAAGGGCATTTAACGCTTGGAGAACTGAGGAGCTTTACGCGCCTTCTTAAGTCCGTATTTCTTTGACTCCTTCTTTCGAGAGTCTCGAGTAAGAAATCCTGATTTCTTTAATCCTTCTCTGAAATCATCGTCGATATCGACAAGAGCTCGAGCGATCCCTAATCTTAAAGCTCCAGCTTGACCGCTTGATCCTCCACCATGAATCGTTGCATCAATATCATACGCAGTTTCAGTTTTTGTGTCCCTGAGTGGTTCTGTAATTATCATTCGATGGGTATCAGATGGAAAGAAGTCTTCTACAGATCTCCCATTAACAGTGATGGTTCCGGTACCAATTCGAACACGGACACGTGCTACTGCCCGTTTTCTTCGGCCAGTTGTATGTGCAATATGGACAGTCATAATTTCCTTAAGATTCTCTAGATTTAGCTTGAGATAGTTCCATGGGTTCAGGCTTTTGTGCACTATGTGGGTGTTCAGCTCCCGCATAGACCTGAAGCTTTTTTAGTTGCTGTCTGCCAAGTCGATTTTTGGGAAGCATCCCTCGAATGGTTTGACGAACGGCATCGGTAGGATTTTCCTGCAGAAAATTAGCATAGGAACGCGATTTAATTCCTCCGGGAAATCCTGAGTGTCGGTAGACGATTTTTTTATTTGCCTTATCACTACTTAAGACCACTTTGTCTGCATTGACGATTATGACATGGTCTCCCATATCAATATGTGGAGAATAGGTGGGCTTATGCTTTCCGCGAAGGAGTTTAGCGATTTCAGAAGCCATACGGCCAAGAATGAGGCCTTCAGCATCAATAAGATGCCATGATCGCTCTATGTCAGATTTTTTAGGGCTATATGTGGTCATGTTAATTTCAGTCTATTACCAAGAGTATCCAAGTCCTTTGTGTAACTTGGCACCTTTCTACGATACGGTTATTGGCCTCATGAGACAACCGTCAGAGGGCCTGTAGAGCAGATTTTTCTGAGATTCCTAATAGTTCACATTCCATAAGGCCAATCCATGAGGAGGGGCCACTTGTCCGGCAATGTTTCGGTCACGTGCGCTCAGGATTTCTAATATGGAAAATCCGTCAATTTTTCCTACTCCTATATCCACTAGAGTTCCAGTTATTGAACGCACCATTTGATGACAAAATGCATTTGCGGTTATCCAGAGTTCAATGAGGTTGTCGTCAGATACTTCCCACCGCAATGTTTTGATTTCCCTAATTAGCGAAGCAGATACTTTTTGCCCTTCAATCTCCAAGACATGTTTCCGGCAAAATGAACTAAAGTCGTGTTCTCCAAGAAGCTGCTGCCCTGCAGTATTCATCTTTTCTATAGAAATCGGCGTATACACATGCCATGTATATCGAGAAAGGAATGGGTCTGGGTGAGCTTGATTAAGGATCTGATAACGATAGGTCCTGCTGATCGCTGAAAATCTTGCATTAAAATCATCCGCAGTTTCTTCAATAGAAGTAATTACAACGAATGGATAGCAGAGAGCATTTAGTGCCTTTTGAACCTTCTCTATTTCAAATGGAACTGAGTCAAAGGAAACTACCTGAGCTTTGGCATGAACTCCTGCATCGGTCCTTCCAGCACAGGTTAGTGTCGGAGCTTTCCCAAGTACCTTTTGCAATGCCTGAATCAAAAGTCCTTCAACAGTTTCCACGCCTGGGTTTTTCGCGAAACCATGGAAGGTTGTTCCGTCATAGGACATGGTCAGTTTATATCTTCTTTCCCCTTTGGGAGGAGGGGCGACCGATGGAACATTAGGCCGAATCATTACCCGAGATACTTGTGTATTTAGACAAGCTCAATTCGAGCCATAGGGGCATTATCGCCATACCGAGGACCCATTTTAAGGATCCTTGTATAGCCACCAGAGCGGTCAGCATACCGAGGTCCAACATCTTCCATCAATTTGTCTGCTATCTCTTGATCCCTTAAGAAAGCTATAATTTGCCGGTGGTTGTGAAGTCCACCTTTCTTAGCTTTCGTAATTATTTTCTCAGCGACTGGACGCATCGCTTTAGCCTTAGCTTCGGTTGTCACAATTGCTTCAGCAGCTATAAGCGAGGCAACTAGGTTACCCATCATTGCTTTTTGGTGAGCAGAGCTCCCACCAAATCGACGCCCTTTCCTTGGCTTTCCAACCATCTGTATTCCTAATCTTTAAGAGCAAGTTGGTGTCCTCGCTCATCCAGTTTCTCAATGATTTCATCAAGGGACTTTTGTCCAAAATTTGTTATTGATAGTAGGTCAGCTTCTGATTTCAGAATAAGCTCACCGATGGTATGAATTTGAGCTCTCTTGAGACAATTGTTTGGTCGTTCAGAGAGTTCTAGATCTTCGATACCAAGTTCTAGGTCAGGAGATCCGGCTGTACCAGTAACTACTTCGGTTAGTTCGAGACTCTGTGGTTCCTCACTCATTTCTTCAACTAGCTGAATTAGGTTCCTGAGTGTCCCTCCTGCTGACGCAAGGGCTTCTCTAGGAGACATTGAACCGTCAGTCTCTATTTCAAGAGTTAACCGATCAAAATCGGTCGATTGCTCTACACGAGTCGGCTCAACCTCAAAACTAACTCTCCGAACCGGCGAGAATATAGAATCTACTGGAATTTGCCCTACGGCGGTCGATACCTTATTCCCTTCAGCGGATAGATACCCACGGCCTTTTTCTATAGTTACTTCCATACCGATTCGGCCATTTTGACTAAGCGTCGCAATTACTAAATCTCCTGAGAGAACTTCAACGTCTGCTGTCTGACTAAATTGGCCGGCAGTAACTTCACCTGGGCCTTGTGCATCTAGACGAAGAACAGCAGGCTCATCACTATCAAGCCGAACAACGACATCTTTAAGGTTAAGCAGAATATCCGTGACGTCTTCATAAACCCCTTCTATTACATCAAATTCATGTATTGCATCATCAAAATTGACTTGAGTGATGGCAGCACCTGGTATCGATGAAAGGAGCGTTCGGCGCAGGGAGTTACCGAGCGTATGTCCGAATCC
>PAYW01000036.1 GCA_002715425.1 Actinomycetota bacterium
AACCTCAGCCGATTCCTCAACCTCAGCCGATTCCTCAACCTCAGCCGATTCCTCAACCTCAGCCTCTTCATCTTCGGAACCTGCTGCCCAGTCTTCTGCGGAGATTGCTGGCCCACCCTCTGCGGGTTGCCATACTTGCTCACCAGTGTCAGGATCAACTACCCATTCACCCTCGGCCCAATCAACCTTCTCATATGCTTCTTCTTCTTCAAGTTGTGTTTCAGATTTGATGTCGATACGCCAACCGGTCAATCTGGCAGAGAGCCTCGCATTCTGACCATCTTTCCCGATAGCAAGAGAGAGCTGATAGTCTGGCACTATTACTTCAGCAGTACCGGTTTCTAAATCGGTTCGAACCTCTTTTACCTTTGCTGGGGAAAGCGCCCGTGAGACGAACTCTTCGGGTTCATCGGAGAATGGGACGATATCTATCTTTTCACCGCGTAATTCATTGACAATCATTCGAACTCTTGCCCCGCTAGCACCGACACAAGCACCTACTGGATCCACATTTGGGTCATTTGACCAGACAGCAATTTTTGTTCTATGTCCGGGCTCCCTCGCACATGATCGGATTTCTACAATTCCATCTGCTATTTCGGGAACTTCAAGTTCAAAGAGACGCTTAATTAAACCAGGATGCGTTCTACTCACAACAATTTGCGGGCCTTTCGCAGTTTTTCGCACCTCAACAATGTATGCCTTTATTCTTGTATTACTGTCTGGGCGCTCATTTGGGACCTGCTCGGCACGCGGCAATAGCGCTTCAACACGACCTAAGTCGAGAAGCGTATACCGGCTATCGCTTTGTTGAATAATCCCTGTAACGATGTCCCCTTCTCGACCAGCATATTCTTCATATTTTTGCTCTCGTTCTTCTTCACGAATCCTTTGAGTTAGTACCTGTTTGGTCGTCACAGCTGCAATTCGTCCAAAGTTGTCAGGAGTAACATCAAATTCTTCACCGATTGGTTCCAAATCTTCATCTAACTCTTGAGCCATTACTCGGTATTCCATGGTTTCCGGATTTATGGTCACCCATGCATACTCGTGAGCGTCAGGCATTTTTTTGTAAGCAGATTCTAACGCATCAGCTAAAACAGCAAACAGCTTGTCGACGGAAATCCCTTTGTCTACGGCCAGTGCCTGCATGGCCTCTAACATTTCAGCGTTCATTTCTCATACTCCTTAATTCCGGATCCTTGTAATATCTTTCCTTCATTAGAATTAGCTTTCCCTGGTTTCTGGTTCTGTTTCCAATGAAACACTGTTGTAGCTTTCGAAATATCATTTAATAAAATTTCTACAACTTCACCTGATTCATTTTCAAGAGATATCGATTCGTTAGAAACCGAGTTAAGCCGGCCTTTAAACCGTCGATCACCCTGAACATGGGGTGCTAATTTAACTCCAACAATCTCGCCTTTAGCGCCTTCGAAATGAACTTGGGTTCTTAATTTCCGTTCTAATCCTGGGCTAGAAACCTCTAATGTGTATTTATTGGGCATCGGGTCACTCACATCGAGCGCTTTAGAAATTTGCCGATTGATTCCGGCAAGTTCGTCTAGGGTAACTCCGCCTTCAGCTTGCACCGTGACCTTTAGGTTTCCCCCATTTCTCTCCACATCGTAAAGAGAAAACTTCGTTCCAGAAAGTAGAGATTCAGTAAGTTCATTAATCTGGTGAATGATGCTCATAATGCTCCTACACAATCAATATTTTTAATCACAGCCCAATATCTAAGAAAGGCGTGGGCGAAACCCACGCCTCTTTCCTTAAGGATTGAAGACTTACTTTCACTATACCCGAGAATACGATCTCTCCGGTAGAACTTTTCTGATCTGAGCAATTTATCTTTGTATCACTGACTATGAGTTTATTTTGCTTCTAGATCTTTCTGATCAGTTCCACTTTATCGAATCCGTGATTAGCATCATCGCCTTGATCTATAAGAAGCTTTTCACGATCTTTTTCTGCTTCTTTTTCAGCTTTTTCGAGATCCACACGCTCTAAAGCTGCATCGACACCGTGCTCAACGATGTACTCCGCCCACTCCACAAGAGCTTCCACCATTTCACTCTCTTCAACCACAGCGACATTTCTTCCCTGTACAAACAAGTGACCCCTCTTGTTTCCTGCTGCAATGCCCAAATCAGCCCCTCGGGCTTCACCTGGGCCATTGACAACACAACCCATTATTGCTATTTGAAGGGGCAGTTTTTTCTTTGCAAAAACCTTTTGGGCTTCTTCTGCCAATGCATAAACATCTACTTCGGCCCTACCGCAGCTTGGACAAGCAATAAGATCTACATTCTGAAGCTCTCTAAGCCCAAGTGATTCAAGTAGTTTTCTGCCTGCCCGTGCTTCCTCAACTGGATCTGCCGTAAGGGAGTACCTGATGGTATCCCCTATCCCCTCCATTAGAAGAGTTCCTATCCCAGCGGTTGATTTTATTAACCCCCCTGGTGGAGGTCCAGCTTCAGTTACACCAAGGTGAAGTGGGCAATCCGTGACACTGCTGAGCTGTCGGTATGCATCCACCATTAATGGAACGCTAGATGCCTTGACTGATATCTTTACCATGTCAAAGCCAACATCTTGGAAGTACTCTAACTCATTTAATGCCGATTCAACCATCGCCTCCGGAGTAACAGCATCACCATATTTTTTATACAAATCAGGATGGAGTGAACCTCCATTTACTCCGATACGAATTGGTATACCCTTTTCGCCTGCTTCCATAGCTACTGCTTTGATATGTTCAACTTTTCTGATATTCCCTGGGTTCAACCGCAGACAATCAACCCCAGAAGCTATTGCTGCCAGAGCCATCTTGTATTGATTATGAACATCGGCAACAATCGGGACAGGCGACCGAGGAACGATATGGGCTAGCCCCTCTGCGGCAGCCAAGTCGTTGCAGGTACATCTGACAATGTCAGCTCCAGCTGCAGCTAAATCGTATATCTGTTTTAGAGTCTCTTCTACATCAGAGGTCTTAGTTGTGGTCATTGATTGGACAGAAACAGGAGACCCTCCACCAACTGGGACATCACCCACCATTATTTGTCTGGTTGTGCGCCTGTTAGGTATAGATACAACTTCCATATGATTAAGCCTATTGACTCACAACGCTATTGGGTCTCTTAAATCAAGATATACCGCTGCTAGACCTACAATAATTAACAAGAATACAACGGCATAGGTAAGTGGCAGCAGTTTCGAAACATCTGCGTGGTAACGCTCTTTACGCACCCCTCGTATCCCTTCATAAAGAGCAACAGCGATGTGCCCACCATCAAGAGGAAGAAGCGGAATTAAATTAAAGAATCCTATAAAAACATTAATAGTGATAAGAAATACAAATAAGCCTGTCCATCCCGAATTAGTTAATTCAGCTCCTATACGTGTTGCTCCAACAACTGATACGACACGGCCTTCCTGCTGACCTCCTGAGTTGATTGATGTTTCTGACCCCTGCGAAGCCTCTTCGCCTGTCTGGACTACATCGCTAAAAAAATTCTTTAGTCCAGCTGGACTAAAGAAATTACCAAGACCGGTAAGTGTCTCTTTCGTAAGGGTTCCGAACTGTTTCAGCGAATCTGGCACAGCTTCTAATGGACCTTCGCGAATTGTCCCCAAAGAACTTCTTCTAATACCGAGAAACCCTTTTTCCTCTATCGAATCTGGGTTATAGCCAACAACCCCCGATAAGAAAAGGCGTTGCCCGTCTCGGATTATTTCAAATGTAGCTTCCTCTCCTGGCGAAGATGAAACAACAGAAACAAGATCGTCCCATGTAGTGATTTCAGATCCTTCGATGGCAATAATCTCATCACCTTTTTGGATTCCGATCTGTTCTGCAGGCCCGTTTGAAAGAACATCTCGAACATTCCATTTAGACTCATCAATCTGAATCCCGCTACCTATCAACAGGAAATAAAGCAACACAATTGCAATCAAAAAATGCATCAGCGAACCTGCACTAGCTAGCAAAAGTCGGTCGCGCAATCTAGCTCTTCTGTAGGTCCGAACTTCATCTTCTTCCGGTACAGGATCAAGATTATTCATACCTATAACCCGCACATATGCACCAGCCGGGATGGCCTTTATCCCATATTCTGTTTCCCCTCGACGAAATGACCATAATTTTGGCCCGAACCCAATAAAGAACTCTGTTACTTTCATACCTGCTTTTTTTGCCGCAAGATAGTGGCCTAGCTCATGGAGAAAAAGAATCACAAGGAGAGAAAGTACGACAATAAAGACTGAGAATCCCGCAGAAAAACCTAACAACGCAAGTAGAAAAATGACCAGTATCCCTCCAGCACGTCCATTGTCGTTGCTACGCAGCTCTCGTTCAGCATCAGAACAGCTATCCGGATTCAATTTACTTTTTGGCTTTAGGCTTTCAGTGTCGTCCATAAACCTGATCCACATACTGCTCGGCAACTCTTCTAGAGCTCGCATCTGCTTCATAGATAGATTGTTCCGTATCAGCTGACAAAGAGGGGTACGACTCCATAGTCCGCTCAATCACTTCAGCAATTTCCCTCCATCTAATCTTGTCTTGTAGGAATGCCTCAACTGCTACTTCATTAGCCGCATTCAACCATGCTGGAGCTGTCTCTCCTACTTTACCCGCATGGTATGCAAGACTTAAACATGGGAACTTATCCAAATCAGGGGTTTCAAAAGTTAACTGAGATAGTTCATCCCAATTAATTTGGCCATGAACTTTTCGCGATCGGTTTGGATAGTACAAGGCATACGAGATGGGGAGGCGCATATCGGGCATAGAGAGCTGAGCCAGAACAGAGCCATCAGTAAATTCAACCATTGAATGAACGACAGATTGAGGATGAATAACTACTTCAATTTCCTCATAGTCGACACCAAAAAGTTCATGAGCTTCAATGACCTCCAACCCTTTGTTCATCAAAGTAGAGGAATCGACTGTAATTTTTGGACCCATATTCCACGTCGGGTGGTTAAGGGCATCTTCTTTACTAACATTTGATAACTCATCTGGGTGCCAATCACGAAAAGGACCTCCACTCGCAGTCACAAGAAGCTTATTTATATCTTCGGCATTACTATTCCCCCCATAAAGGCACTGGTGAAGAGCACAATGCTCACTATCTACAGGGATAAGTTCACTCCCTGGAGTTTTCCTTACATGTTGAACGACTGGACCTGCAGATATTAAAGATTCTTTATTCGCCAAAGCCAACCTGCGTCCTGACTTAAGCGCTTCCATCGTGACAGGCAAACCTGCAAAGCCAACAACAGCATTTACTACAACTTCAGCTGTACTTGCAGCTTCTCTTAACGCACTTTCTCCATAAGTAACCTCTACTTCCGGAGAAGTATCTTGGACTTTCTTAGCAGCATCGGGGTCAGCCATGATCACGAATTCAGGTTTGAATTCGTTGATTTGCTCAAGTATCCGAGATGTGGAGCTCCCAGCAGCTAATACCTTTATTTCGAAGGCGGCTCTATCGGCCCTAACAACATCAAGTGTCTGTTCGCCGATAGAACCCGTGGAGCCAAATATCGCTAATGAAGTCATTGATAATCTCTACCTCATATAAAAGCATAGATGTTTATTTGGTAATTTTGGATATCGGCCGACGGATTACGCCAAAACTTTCACCATAAAATAAACAGTTGGAAGTACAAATAGCAGCGCATCGCACCGATCTAAGACCCCGCCATGCCCAGGAAGAATCGTGCCCATATCCTTAATCCTCAGATCTCGTTTAATTAGAGATTCTGCTAGGTCACCGATAGGCGCAATGAACGCTACAACAATGCCTACGATCAATGCATCGCTGAAACCAAAAGGAGTCCCATCAAACGGCCCGACATCAAACAACGATATGAGGACAGAAACACCCACCGTGGAAATGGCGCCCCCGATCAATCCTTCGATTGTTTTGTTTGGGCTAACTTCTGTTAGCGGAGAGCGCCCCAGCGCTCGCCCAATAAAATATCCCCCGATATCGTAACCAGCAGCAAGAAGGATTCCAGCTAGCAATAGCCCTCGCCCTTCAGGGGAGTCCAAAATAAGCACTCCGAAAGATCCCAGCATGCCTATGTAGACAACACCTAAAATAACCACTGCTAAATTAGGTACAGGACGTGCACCGCCTATCCCTAAGAGGTACCACAAAACGCCGGCAACAATTGAAAGGAAAAGGACAAGACCCATAGCCCCTTCACCTCTCCAATATACGGATAGAGGCATAGCGACTACGCTAACCATCCCGAGAAGGGTAGCTGGCTGATAGCCGACCTTTCGTAAGCTCCCAAAGAACTCCGCTGATGCCGCAAGTAGAACAACAGCGATGAGCAAAAGTGATAAAAGCTTACTAATTGCTAGGCAGAGAATAGCTACACCACCCAGAACAACCCCAGTAGCTATTCGAGTAAGGAGATCACCAGTTCCTCGAGCGCCTCGCCTGGATTTTTTCCCTTCAGCAATGATGGAATCAGTTACTTCCGGCAAAGTTTTACTTTGCTCATAAGAGAAGAAGTCTTCGGAAGACGGATCTCCGCCAATAGTGAGATCAACTCTTTTCGGGGCAGCTTGAAGATTTGACTCCCCTTCAGAAGTGGCGGAACCTTCGGGATCATCAGCCCACTTAGGCCCGGAACTTAAAGAGGTCCATGTATCTAAACCCTCAGATGAATCCGAAGGAACCCGAGGTACTTCCCCTGTCCCTTCTTCAGTCCAGTGGGGCAGGCCATGGCGATCAGCCAAGCCTGACTCCTCATTGTCTCTTTCATCAGATGTATTCATCGCACTCCTTTAAGTAATCTCATACTTCCAAAAGCTCTTCTTCTTTTTGTCCTAGAGCCGCATTTATTTCATTCTCGTGCTCTCTAGTGATTTGGTCTACAGATTCTTCCGCTCTCTTTACAGAATCGGAAGATGCTTCTCCGTCTTTTACTAGAGCCTCTAAGTCCTGCCTGGAGGATCTGCGGACATTCCTAAGGGTCACTCGACCTTCCTCAGCCAACGACCGGACTACCTTTACGAGCTGTTTTCTTCGTTCTTCGGTAAGTGGAGGGAACGAAAGGCGGAGAACAGAACCATCGTTTGATGGGCTAATACCTAAGTCCGCTATTTGGATGGCCTTTTCTATTGCTTCTACAGCACCTTTGTCAAATGGAGAAATAACTAGCTGCTGGGCCTCAGGCACAGAGAAACTTGCTAGCTGCTGGAGTGGGACTTCGCTACCGAAATAATCAACAGGAATTTTTTCAACCAAAGCAGGACTAGGCCTCCCCGTTCGAATAGATGAAAATTCTTGCCGAGTTCGAGTAACAGCTTTGGCCATCTTCTCTCTCATTTCTAGCAGTACTAATTCGATCAGCTCTTCGCTCATCGTCTTCCTTCCCTATTTAACAACAGTACCTACTGCTTCCCCTGCAAGGATGGACCCGACATTTCCATCTCCCATTAAGTCAAAAACCACGATTGGCAAATCATTATCCATACATAATGAAATAGCAGTTGAATCCATAACTTTTAACCCTTTCTGCAATACATCAATGTAGGTTACCTCGGTCAATAATTCAGCATTTGGATTGGTTCTTGGATCATCGTCATAGACTCCTTGAATTCCTGAATGAGTTCCTTTTAGCAGTGCCCCTGCTTCGATTTCTACTGCTCGTAAAGCCGCTGTGGTATCAGTAGTGAAGAACGGGTTACCTGTTCCCGCAGCAAAGATAACGACTCGTCCTTTCTCCAAATGTCGAATAGCGCGTCGACGAATATACGGCTCAGCGACCTGACTCATATGTATGGCGGTTTGGACCCGAGTAGGTTGACCAAGTTGCTCCAGAGTGTCTTGCAGAGCTAACCCATTTATAACCGTGGCTAGCATGCCCATATAGTCAGCTTGGGCCCTATCCATCCCAGCACCAGTTCCAACCATGCCTCTCCATATGTTTCCTCCGCCTACAACGACAGCTAGCTCGACATCGAATTCGGACCGGACTTTAACAATTTGACGAGCTACTTCCTGAACCACATGCCCGTCAATGCCATGCCCTTCACCGCCAGCGAAGGCTTCACCAGATACTTTCAGCACCACTCGGCCCCATTGGCCATTTAGTAAGTTCGTTGTCTTATTTTGCACAGTAAAATTTTGCCCTTTACGAGTCCGCTACCTCATTGCTACCACGAGCTAGCTTAATTTGCATCTCGACAAGAGTAGATGATCTGAAACTATTCTCCAATGTAGGCTTGTGCAAACTCCACTATTTTCCCGTTACCAATACGTTGAGCTACGGTTTCCTTCTCACCAAAAACACCTTGTTCAAGAAGGACACGCTCGCTGAGCCATTTAGAAACTCGACCCTCGACTATTTTGTCCCAAGCTGCTTCGGGTTTGCCTTCAGCTTTGGTAACCCCCAATGCGCTCTCTCGCTCCTTGGCTATCTCTTCCGCAGGGACTTCTTCTCTGCTTAAAGCAGTTGGCTTTGCAAATGCAATATGGAGTGCGACTTCATGGAGCTCTTCTTCTGAAATTCCTTCACCAACGACTACCACCCCGTTAATTCCCCTACCCTCTTGATCGGTATGTAAATAAACATCCATGAGGGCATTATCTGGAACTTGGATTTTGCGCACTAGTCCAAGTTGGATATTTTCTTTTTTCGCAATTCTTAAATCATCTATCGCATCACTAATCTGCGATACTGATTCGTCTCCTTCAGCAAGAACCAAATCTGCCAACTCCTGAGCTAATGAAAGAAAGTCCTCAGCTTTTGCAGAAAAATCTGTTTCGGATTTCAGCTCTACAATTGCAGCAGCCGACTCTCCTCGTGAAACTGCAATCGCCCCATCAGAACTCTCTCGGTCGCTCCTGCTATCAGCTTTAGCAAGGCCTTTTTCACGTAAAGCTTGAAGAGCAGCTTCAAAATCTCCTGAAGCTTCATCCAGAGCTTTTTTAGCATCCATCATTCCTGCTCCAGATGCCTGCCTGAGCTTTTGAACATCTTTCGCCGTAAAATCTGCCATCGTTATACCTCTAACTAGTTTCTTGGTTTTCTTGTTCGGACGATTCATCAGCTGGTGAGGATGCAATTTCTTCAGCGATCTTCTTTTCTTTTTCACGGAATGCCTCTGCAGCAGCCTTTTTTGCCTGCTCTTGCTCCTCAGCTATCGCCTTTTCATCTTCTTCAGTTCTCTCTTGATTAACTTCTGGCACAGGCGGTTCACTGCCGAGTTTCTTGGAGGCTATTAACTGTCCTTCCTCTACAGCTTCACATATGACCCGGCACATGAGTTCACTTGATCGGATAGCATCATCATTTCCTGGAATAACATAGTCAATAACATCGGGGTCACAATTAGTATCGACAACAGCTATTACTGGGATACCTAGCTTATTCGCTTCAGTAACTGCGATATGTTCTTTTTTAGTGTCGAGCACAAAAACAATTTGTGGCCTACTACGCATGGTTCTGATACCGCCTAGATTGCGCTCAAGTTTTGCTAGCTCTCTAGAGAGCATCAGCGCTTCCTTCTTGGGCATCTCATCGAACTCGCCAGATTCCCTCATCCGCTGATATTCCTTCATCTTCGCAACGCGCTTAGCCATCGTCTCGAAATTTGTCAGCATGCCACCAAGCCACCTTTGGTTCACATAAGGTTGGGCGCACCGCTCTGCGAACTGTTCAACAGAGTCTCTAGTTTGTTTCTTAGTCCCAACGAATAGGACCAATCCACCGCCTGCAACGGTGTCTCTTACTTGGGTATAGGCAGCAGCCAAACAATCGAGGGTTTGATTTAAATCGAGTAGATATATCCCGTTACGCTCACCAAAAATGAATCTTTGCATTTTTGGGTTCCAACGTCTTGTCTGGTGGCCAAAATGGACCCCTGCTTCTAGAAGTTGAGTCATGGTGACAACTGGTGACATTTATTTCTCCTTCCACGGTTAAACGAACCCTGAAGTTTGCGCTCGAAAACGACCGTGGTTAGCTTCAGGTGAATTTTTGATCTGATTTCAGAACAGAGAGAAGTCTACCAGAAGAAACCTATCTCCCACTTTTGTGACAACTAGATTCTCGAAGTCTAGGGACTCTACGCTCGTGGGTGAGTATCTTTATGAACTCTCTTGAGCCTTTCCTTACTTACATGTGTGTAGATTTGGGTTGAACCAAGATCGGCATGACCAAGCAGTTCTTGTACTTCCCGTAGATCCGCCCCGCCATCGAGAAGATGAGTAGCGTATGTATGTCGAAATGCATGAGGATTCGTTGGAGAAAGAGCTCTTCGGTCGATAAGCCTCCTTAAATCGCGTGGAGTAAGTGGCTTGCCTCGAAGATTAACAAAAAGGGACTCATGACTCCGTTCTTGAGTTAGAAACTCAGACCTACCTTCCGATATCCAGGCATTAATCGCCTTGACTGATTTTTGCGACAAAGGGACAAGCCGCTCTTTCTTCCCTTTACCGAGAACGCGTACCAGATTTTTTTCAAAATCAAATGACTTTAAGGTGAGCGCACATAACTCACTCACTCGAAGCCCGCTCCCATAAAGCAATTCCAACACCGCATCATCTCTAAGGCGTCGTGGTCCATCTTGGTCGAGAACTGAGGCCCTTGGAGAGTCTAATAGCACCTTGATTTCTTGTTGCTTTAGAACTCTTGGGAGTCTCCCCTCCCCGAGGGCCGCCTGTACTTCAATAGATGGATCAATGGAGGTTACTCCATTCTGCTGCGCCCATCGAAAATACCTTCGTAGAGCTGATGTTTTCCTTGCTATCGTTCGGCGAGCATAGTTTTTCTCCTGCAACCATGCGAGATAATGCCTGATATGTCGGCGACTAACATCTTCAGGTTCATAGACATCCGTTTCTATGCTCCAGTTTATAAATGCGTGTATATCTCTCTTATAGACGGACGCCGTTGCATCACTGACGGAGATTAATGAAGAAAGGAATGCATCAGTGTTCCATGCCATACAACTAGGGTACTTTTTTTATTCGTTGGAGTGTGTCACAGGGTGATTCTACTTTGGCCCTAAATACGCACATACGGGCCTAATTTAGTATTTCTCGAATGTACCTAGAAACTGCGGCTATTTCTTCGCTAGAGAACTTGGAACCGAAAGCTGGCATTCCCTGCCCTTTGCCAACGGAAATGACATTTAGCAATCCATCTACCTCTGGATAAATTTTGAAAATTTCGCCATCGTTGAGCTTCTTCCCTCTTCCTCCTTGTCCCGAACTCCCATGGCAGCTGGCGCAGTGCTTAGTCCAAACTGCCCTTCCCGTCGACAACTCAGTATCAGTCTCTCCGTTAGGGCCAACGGGTATTTGAGGTGCAGAAGAACCGCAGCCAGACGAAATCACAACTAGCAGAGTTAATATGGCGATCAGTGGCGCAACGATAGGGAGACGATGCTTTTCTACCAACCGCTAAACCTTGGAGGTCGCTTCTCTTGAAATGCTTTCATAGCTTCTGATACATCTTTTGTCGTAAAATTGACAGTCTGTGATGTCCCCTCTTGATCCAACGCATCTTGGAGAGAGTTTGCGAATGATTTATTCAACATTGCTTTGCTCATAGCTAGAGCTCGAGGAGGGCCACTCGCTGCTTTTTGAGCTAGCTCTAGAGCCCTATCATCAAGTTGATCATGTGGGACAACATAATTAATTAACCCCATTCTGTCTGCTTCTGCAGCTGAAAGCACTTCTGCTAGAAGGACAAGTTCCTTTGCTTTTTGAAGGCCGACAATTCTTGGCAGAAGAAATGAACCTCCAAAGTCGACTGATAACCCACGTTGAGCGAAGATCTCGCTAAAGCGAGCGTTTTCAGAGGCGACAATAAGGTCACAACACAACGCGAGATTCATACCTGCTCCTACTGCAACTCCAGGTACTTTTGCAATTGTTACTTTTGGCATATTGAACAATGCAAGACAGCAATCGCCAACTTTGCGCATAGATTCGAGCTGGTGCAGACGAGGCCCTTCACTGCGACTGGCCATACCACTTACATCCGCCCCGGAACAGAAATCATCACCGGCTCCGGTAACGATAACAGCGCGGACATCGTCTCTGTAGCCAAGGTCAATGAAAGTCCGTTGGAGCTCATCCCACATTTCACTTGTTATCGCATTTTTGACGCTTGGCCTATTTATTGTAACGGTTGCTATATTTTCCTCGAGCGTAAGCTGAATTTCTTCCATAGAACAACGATACTAGACATGTGGGCTTTAATCCGACTCGAAAGCATAGCAAGTCAAGATTTGACTATTGGTTCGTCATTATTGGTTTGGTTGTTCTGTTAGCCCTTGTGCTTTGGGCATGGCTAGGTTAATAACGTATGTGGACTGAAGAAGAATGCGAGATAAGAGTTATCCAACCGTATCAAGCACGGAAATCATATATATGCCCTGGGTGCAATAGAGAGATCCCTGCCCGAAAGGGCCATGTTGTAGCAGTACCACATTTAGCACCTGATCTTCGCCGGCATTGGCATAAGGGGTGCTGGACGAATCGAGCAAAAAGACCACCGGTAGGGTAAGTCAGTCTCTTTTTTCTCGAATCTTTGCCCTCTTACCGATTCTCTCCCGCTGGTAATAGAGCTTGGCCCGCCGCACGCGTCCTCGAGACACTTTTTCGATCTTATCTACAATTGGAGAATGGACTGGAAATGTTCGTTCTACTCCCACACCAAATGAGATTTTTCTTACAGTGAAGGTTTCGCTTACACCGCCGCCCTGTCGGCCAATTACCACTCCTTCAAACATTTGAATACGTTGTCTATTACCTTCCACCACGCGAACATGAACTTTAACCGTGTCACCTGGGGCAAAATCTGGGACATCATCTCGGATACTTGCTTTGTCTATTTGATCTGTAAGTCTCATAATACGAACTAATTCTTTAAAGGGCTGAAAGCCATAAGTAGATCCTCAAGGATACGGAGTATTTTGACCGAAAACAATCTTGAGAATGATTTTAGTCAACTTAATCTTCGTATTCTCCTTCAGAATACTCTTTAAGGAGGTTCTCTTCTTCGTCTGTCAAGCCTCCACGCTTCAGGATGAGGTCTGGACGATTTTCCATGGTTTTGAGAAGCGATTTAGCTTTTCTCCACTTATCTATAGCCTTGTGATCTCCTGTAAGAAGCACATCGGGGATGGTAAGATCTCCGTATTCTCTGGGCCTCGTATACTGCGGATATTCGAGAAGCCCGCTTGCAAATGACTCGTCGACTGAGGATTCACCATTTCCCATAACCCCCGGAATTAACCTAACTATGGACTCTATGAGAGCTAGAGCTGCTACTTCACCTCCGGATAAAACGAAATCGCCTAAGGAAATCTCACGATCGACTAGATGGTCAACAACCCGCTGATCCACCCCTTCATATCTCCCACAGAGTAATGAGAATCCTTCTAGTTTCGATAGTTCTTCGGCATCTGATTGTTCATATGGTTTCCCAGAAGGTGTTAAGAAAATAAGAGGACGCGGAGGATTATTTTTTTTAACTATTTCAAAGATAGGTTCAGGTTTAAGAACCATTCCTGCTCCACCTCCATAAGGAGAATCATCTACACTTCGATGTACACCTTCGGCTTCATCTCTAATATCGTGACACCTTAAATCTAACGAACCCGTATCTCTTGCTTTACCTAGAAGCGAAACCATAGAGAATGAATCAACGAGTTCAGGGAAAATCGTGAAGACATCAATCCTCATTAGTCCCCTCCTCTAACAATCCATGAGGAATATCAACTAGAATCATTCGGTCTTTTTGTTCCACTACAAAGGTCAGAGGAATCATTGCTCCTCCTTTTAATACCAACAGGTCACTTGCTGGATTTGTTTCTATTGCAACAACCTCTCCGATAGTTGTACCGTCACCATCTAAGACACTACTTCCGATTAGTTCATGGGCCCACATGATTTCTGAATCGTCAATAGGTAATCCAAAAAGCAGTTCTCCGACTAGGGCGTCTGCAGCAGTTCGTGATTCCACTCCTTCGAACAGAACTAGATGATGCTGTTTATGCTGCTTGGATGACTTGACTAGCATCTCCCGTTCATCTTTAAGATAAAGTACAGAACCTGACTCAACTCGTTCTGAAACGTTGGAGATTAGATGAACGGAAACCTCGCCTTTTAAGCCATGAGCTTTTCCTATTCTGGCGACTTCGAGTAACTTCATCCTGACCCGTATCTATGGTTGAGTTTCCCAAGGATATCAGCTATCAATCTGGCCAGCTTGATAGAACCTTGTTTGGATACCAGATCAAATGGAGAATTTAATCAACGAATTCCACTGCAACTGAGATCCCATCACGAACAGCTGCTGCTTGGACGACGGTACGAATTGCATTCGCTATCCTTCCACGTCTCCCAATCACTCGACCCATGTCTCCATCTCCGACAGTAACAGCCATCGAAACTGTATCTTCGTCATTAGTCACGTTGATCTGGACTTGATCTGGCTTCTCTACGACAGACTTTACGATGTGCTCGAGGGTAGCCAATGCATGTGGGAATTCAGTGCTGCTTTGGGCCATTATTCTTCCTCTTTCGGATTCTCTGATTCAGACGCTTCCTCAGCAACAGGCTCCTCAGATACTTCTACGGGTGCAGATTTTTTCTCTGGATAGACGACCGGTTCGAGCGGTTTACCGGTGAACTGCTCCCAAGCACCACTGATGCGAAGCAGTTTTTGCACTGTCTCTGTAGGCTGAGCGCCATGCCGAAGCCAGTGCACAGCTCGATCATTATCAAATTTAATTACCGATGGATCATGTCGAGGCTCGTACGTTCCAAGGATTTCAATGAAACGACCATTTCTAGGGGACCTACTATCAGCAGCGACAAGACGGTATGTTGGCTGCTTCTTTTTTCCCGTTCGCACTAGGCGAAGTTTTACTGCCACTTTTTTCTTCTTTCTCGATTCGGAGTATCTCTAATTTTTCTTTATTCGGATGCATCATATTTGACGATGGTCCAATACATGCTTTTAAAACAAAATTTAGGTCAGATCATAGTGTGCCGAAAAAAATCGCAGGTTCAATGATCTTTCCAATATTTCCTGTGATCATTTTAAAATTCTCTTGTTTCATTTTCAGATAATGAACCGAATTTCGACAAGTCAAATTGCTGATCGCCTGCCTCTCCAACAAGTTTCTCCAATTCTTTTGGAATTTCGAGAGCGCTTTTCCCTTTAGGATTTCTGGAAGTGGTTCTTCCCTGCTTCTTTTTACCTCCGGATTTTTTCTTGTTCCGTTGTTTCTTATTCGACTTTTTCGGCCCCTTCATCAATTTCTTAATTTCTTTAAATTGTTTAAGGAGCTGACTAACTTCATGTGCGCTCGTTCCAGACCCTTTAGCAATCCGACCTCGTCGAGAACCATCAATGATCACTGGATTTGCTCTTTCATCAGCTGTCATAGATTGAATAATCGCC
>PAYW01000037.1 GCA_002715425.1 Actinomycetota bacterium
CGCAAGTGAGCGAAAACCCTTGGATAATGCGGGATACTTTGATTTAACAACGCTCGATTTAGGTAGTGGGTTGAGGCGCCGCACCCTCCATATGTTGGAAGCAATGGGAATTCCTATTGAATATTCGTTTCATGAAGATAATGCTAGCCAACACGAAATTGACCTTCGTTATACCGAAACTTTGGATATGGCCGACAATATTATGACCTTGCGGCTGGTTGTCAGGAAGATTGCTTTAGACGAAGGTATCCATGCAACATTTATGCCTAAACCGATAGATGAGGGGCAGGGGTCAGGCATGCATACTCATATGTCTTTGTTTGAAGGGGATGTTAATGTGTTCCATGATCCAGGAGATGTTCTTGGATTATCTGATATAGCTAGAAAATTTATGGCTGGTATTCTTCACCACGCTCCAGAATTTACGGCAGTAACAAATCAACTTATTAACAGCTATAAAAGAATGGTGTCGGGGTATGAATCTCCGGTTTATGTAAGTTGGGCCAGAAATAATCGATCTGCTCTTGTTCGTGTACCCATCCACAAGGCGGGTAAAGCATCTTCAACACGAATCGAATATAGAGCTCTCGACTCCGCCGCAAACCCATACCTTGCATACTCTGTTATTCTCGCCGCAGGTCTTAAGGGAATAGAAGATGGCTATGAATTACCTGACGAAGCAGATGAAAACTTGTGGTCATTAAATAGAGAACAAGCAAGGAAAGCAGGACTTCAACGACTACCTCAAGATCTTCGAGAGGCCTTAGATTTGATGGAGGAATCAGAGTTAGTTAGGGATGTGCTTGGAGAGCATATCTTTCAGTGGTTCCTTCGAAATAAGCGAGAGGAGTGGGAAGCGTATCAGCGGCACGTCACTCCTTATGAAATAGAAAGGTATTTACCGATTTGGTAGACGTAATTTCTACTATTCAATTACTAACTTCATCGAAAATCGATGCACATAACGTCGGTTTTCAGATCTTACCCACCCTAAGCTGAACATCTTATGTCCCCGATTCTTCTCTTTCCAGATCCCCCACCTCCTGAGTTGATCCAGTCCCTTGATATGGCCGGATACGCCTGGAAAGCGGTGGCGAATGCTGTAGCTGCAGAGGAGTTCGAAATACATGATGGATGGGGAGGAGCGATATTAGTAGCTGATCAAGATCCAGATGCTGCCTTTTCATTAGCCCGAGCTCTCAAAAAGCGTTCTGAACCAATCCAAAATATTCTGATATTGATTAATGGCGGACAATTGAATCAACTAGAACTTCGTGATGACCTATACGATGATTTCTGCCTAACTCCGTTTCACCCTCAAGAACTTCATGCTCGACTGAATCACCTTTTCTGGAAAGGCGGTCAAGGAACTCGGGGAAATACGATTTCATACGGAGATCTAATCTTGAACGTAGAAACTTATCAAGCTGCGATTCAGAGCCGACCGCTTGACCTGACTTATATGGAATACGAATTGTTGAAGTTTCTTGTTTCACGCCCAGGAAAAGTTTTTAGTCGCGAAACACTTCTATCGAGGGTATGGGGATACGACTACTTTGGTGGGGCTCGGACAGTTGACGTCCATGTGCGTCGATTACGGTCGAAATTAGGTGAAGAGTATGCGGGGCTTATACAAACTGTGCGCTCAGTTGGCTATAGCTTTGGCCAATCAAGATGGAGTTCTTAAATTAACTCTTCGAGCCGTACTCCTCTTGTAAACGCCCTGAATTTTTTTCGGTGCTAGTAATTTAGTTTCTTAAATTGGGCTATTTACTGAAATCTTTTTTACTTAATTCAAAAAGCTCCGAACCCTCATGTTCTTTATCTACATCCTTTTGAAGAATTTGCCCCAAAATTCCACTGAATAGGAGGCCGGTCATGATTATCGCAATAGGAACTATTACAGCGAGGATAATGATAATTATTACGGTGCCGGCCATACTGTCTCGATTCTAAAGGAGTCACTTGTTTTATTCATATTTTAGCCCAAGCTTCGATTTCTATTAATGCGCCTAGAGGGAGAGCATTTACTGCTATTGCTGATCTAGCAGGACGGTGCCCTTCGAATTCTTCGATATAAATTTCATTCATATGGCCGTAATCGTCGATGTCTGTAAGGAAAACCGTGGTTTTGAGAACGTTTTGTAAAGTTGTATTCTCAGAGGCAAGTAGACGTTTAAGATTCGTAAAAAGCTGGCGAAGTTGGGGCTCTAGCCCTCCCTCGACGAGAATCCCGTCACGGTGGCCGATCTGCCCTGACACAATAATCCAGTCACCTGATCGAACGACGGGGGTATATGGTCCTGCTGTTTTTTCCATGTTCATAGGGTACCTAAAAACATTAAACACTGTTGGGGATAGAAATCTATAAATGTGCCAGTTAGCCAGTTAGGAGTTACGTTTTATTTTTATGGCTAAGGTATTTTCTGAGCTTCAAAAACGTTCTATTCCTAGAAGATCGTTTTTGTCTGGGGCTGGTTGCGCTCTTTTGCTTTCTTCGTGTTCAAATAATCAGGGGGAAGTAGTCAAGGAATCAATCTCTATCGATGACGTTCAATTTTTACAAGCAGGTTTTGCAGATGGCTTTACGATGCCTTCCACACTTGTTACTGGGAAGCAACAGCGCGCTCCGTTTTTTATATATGGTTCAAACGGGCTTCCGGTTGTAAATAACCTACCTAGTGAAATTGTTGGGGAATTAGTACTTCCTTCAGGATTAACTCAGAAAGTGTCTCTGCCGCAATACAGCGAAGGAATACCTACTCCCTATTTTCTCTTAGAGTTTGTAATTCCTGAGGAGGATCAGGGTGTCTGCCAATTAAGGGTTGATAGTCAGGAGTTATCTCAGGTTGTTGAATTTCGCGTTATTAGTCAGTTAGAAACTGACCTGATTCAGGTTGGAGAAACGATGCGCATTGCCGATACGCCGACCTTTGGTAACAGCGTTGGATTTGATCCGCTTTGCACTCGACCGGATCCATGTCCATTCCACGAAGTAAATCTCAGAGATGCACTTGCAAGTAATCGACCGACAATAGTCCTTATTTCAACTCCAGGATTTTGCCAAACTAGTATCTGTGGTCCGGTACTCGAGCTTTTAATTGAACTTCCGAAAAATTCAAATTGGGATATCATCCACGCTGAGGTATATACAGAACCTAAAAAAATTGCTGAAGGTATAGATCTTCAAAAGTTGATATCACCAGTTGTTCAAACATACGGGATGAATTTTGAACCATGTTTTATCGTTGCTGGAAGTGACAACAAAGTACTAGCAAAGTTGGACTACGCCTTTGACAAAAGTGAGATGCGAAAGGCGATAGATTATCTTTAGCTAGGGTAAATACTCTCTGGACTAGCTGAAGCTTTGTCCGCAGCCGCAGGTCTTTTGTGCGTTTGGATTATCAATGCTGAAACCAGACTGGTCCAAGCCATCTTTGTAATCTAATGTTGCTCCTTCAAGAAGCATAGAGCTTGAAGGGTCTACGACTACCCTGACATCACCATATGTCACTGTTTGGTCGTCGTCAGCTATATCTGTGTCGAAGAACATTTCATAACTAAACCCTGAACAGCCTCCCGGACGGACAGCCACGCGCAATGCTAAATCACCTTCTGCTTCTTCTTTAATGAGTTGGTCAACTTTCATTGTTGCTGCGTCAGTAAGGGTTATCATCTTCACGCTCCTCAAAGATAAATTTAAAATCATTATAATATGTTTCTTGTTCCATGAGAAGTGTGGAGCGTTGAATTTTTTTCGAGATACTATTTCTATATGGAACTATCTGACCTTTCTGAAGTTGAATTGAAGGTATTGAATCAACTTCAAGGCGTTGTCGATCCTGAACTTGGGTCGGACATCGTTGATTTAGGAATGGTCAAAGGGGTTGCACATCATGATGATGGCCATGTGCTTATTACTGTCGCGCTTACGACATCTGGCTGTCCTCTTCGTGCACAGATTCAAAAAGATATACATTCAAAGATTTCTCATATACCAGAAGTTACCAAGATAAAGATTAATTGGACTGAACTTACTCAGGATGAAAAATCGGACGTAATGGCTCGGGCAAGGTTAAATATTTCAAAAGAAGAAACAGTGACGCAAATTCCTCGAACAGCAAAATCAATTATGGTCGCTTCAGGAAAAGGTGGAGTAGGTAAATCTTCCATCAGTGCAAACATTGCCTCGGGCATTGCCCAACGCGGCTATATCGTAGGTGTGCTCGACGCTGACATCTGGGGATTCTCTATTCCACAAATGATGGGTCTCTCCGGAAGACTAGAGGGCGATGATGAAACCAGAAAGATAAGACCTATTGAAAAGAAAACGGGCTCTGGAGTTCTGAAAATTATCTCAATGGGGTTTCTCATTGATGAGGAATCATCTTCTCTAAATTGGCGTGGTCTTATCCTCAATCGTGCAGTCCGCCACTTTCTCGAAGATGTGGAATGGGGACACCTTGATTATCTCATTATTGATATGCCTCCAGGGACTGGTGATGTTCAGATGGGGTTAGCGAAAATGCTCCCACGTTCGGACATGATAGTTGTAACTACCCCTTCAAAAACTGTTCAGAATGTAGCTGCGAGGGTAGCAAATATGGCGAGGAGTTATTATTTACGTATTGCCGGCGTAATCGAAAATATGTCCTATTTCGTTAATGAATCTGGCGAAAAGTATCATATCTTTGGTAAGGGTGGTGGACAGGAGCTTGCTCGAGAACTGGGCGTTCCCCTTTTAGGTTCGGTCCCGATAGACGAGAATGTGAGTAAGGGTTCTGATGAGGGAAATCCCGTCATTCTCAGTGAAGGGCAAGCCTCACGAGCACTAAATGACATCGTTGACGTTATCGTCAAAGACGCGATTCCTTTGAATACGATTACTGACTGCTCTGCCTATATAGAGCAAGAGACAGCTGTTGAATTCAACAAGTAGTGCTTGTTAGTCTTTATCGAACTTTCCAACCAGATTTGAGCTGTTTAACTGTTTTCTCAGTCGCTAGTTTTTCGAGATGGACTTCGATGTTGCTAATCAGGAGATCAATTTGTGCGGGGTCATCAATATTAGAATATTGAGATGCAACTACTTCCTCTGAAGAAGTTGCTCCCCCTTTAAGTGCTTTCACGATCAAATCGTCAGTAGCTGAATATCGTTCCAGTGTGGAAGAAATAGCTGCTTTAGGGTCTTCGACTACATGACCGAATGCTGGTGCAATTCTTCTTAAGCGCATTTTTGATGCCTTGTTAATGCTTTCGAGAGCGATTGTAAGATCGGCCTGTCCAGATACCAGGGGAACTGTCCATTCCTCGGAGATTAATTGACCGCATAGTAGCGTCCTCTCCTCTTCTAATAGAAAGGTTCTGTGATCGGTAGTTGGTCCGCCCAGATCATGAGCAGTTAGTCGAAATTCCGTTCCAAGGATTGCGTTTCCGTCTTTAGGGTCGAACCATTCGGCTCCTGTTCGGTCAATCATTGCATCAACACCACCTGCGTGAGCAGGGTCAGAGCACGTCGTCGTGACCCAACGAATTCGGTCGCCTCCACAACCAACAACAGAATCCAAATGCGAAGTGTTTTCTGGGCCAGGGTCAATCACGACTATTTCATCAATTCCTACAAGGTACGTGTTTGTCCCATATGAAGTTCGTGGGCTGGGATTCAAACCAAGTATTCGACGAACGAGTGGGCTTAAGGCCCGAGCTACACCAGGCACGATCGGTTCGGGTCCTAAATCTTGCTCTTCTTCTTCGTCTCGAAGAATTTTGTTATTTTTTCCCATGTTAATTCTCCAGTGAAGGGGGATCACGAAGGTCATCGTCTTCTCGACGTAAATCAACGATTTCTATATCCCCATTCTCCGTCTCAAAGAATGAACCGCGGCTGAAATTGAATGTACTTTGCTTTGAATCCGAACCTGTTGCCCTAAATGGTTGATTAACGATTCTTTTGAAAAATAGACGACGAATTATTGGACGGGTCAATGGGAAGAGAAGTAATAATCCGAACACATCAGTAATGAACCCTGGAGTAAGCATGAGAACACCAGCAATTAGAATCAGCCCGCCGTCTAATAGTTCCTTATTTGGAATTTGTCCTTGGACAAGTTGAAACTGAATTTTTCGGATAACTCCCATGCCTTCTGATTTCACTAACCAAGCACCGAGAATACTGACAATAAGAAGAAGAGCAATTGTCTCGATTATTCCCGTTCTCTGCGCGACTTCGACAATAACCAAAATTTCAGCCAAAGGAACGGCTAGAAATAGAAGAAGAAGCAGAAAAAACATCATTTCCAGTCTACGAGATGAACCGTCTGCTTTGACTTTTGTGGGCCCGCCTAAAGAAAAAAATTCAAATCCAGTAGGAATCCTTGATGGATCAGAGGTTAATCAGTTCTAGAGTCAAGGTATGAGAAAGAAGCCTCCTTCGGTTAACGACCTAGCATTGTCTATGCAAGATTCAGGAATTCCGCATGAGCTATTGGTTAAAGAAGCACGGTTGGCTATTGCTGAAGATGATTGGGAGAATATTAGGGAACGCATAGAGCATCTTCAACGCTCGTTTATACAACCCGTTGTAAACGCAACTGGAGTGCTGCTTCATACGAATCTTGGAAGAGCTTCTTGGGGAGTTCCTCGATCAAATTTCTCTTCAAATATCGAATTTAATCTAGAAAACGGAAGTAGAGGCTCTCGACAAGAAAGCATTGGAGATCTGTTTGCGCAATTATGCGGAGCTGAATCTGCAATGGTAGTTAATAACTGCTCTTCGGCGGTATTACTGGTTTTGTCGGCTCTAGCTTCTGAGCAAGGAGTTGCGATTTCTCGCGGGGAGCTTGTTGAAATTGGTGGTTCGTTCAGAGTTCCAGAAATTCTTGAACTATCAGGTGGATACCTTGTAGAAGTTGGAACAACAAATAAAACACGCTTAGTTGATTATCAACGAGCTATTGACGCTCATCGCGATGTAGCTATGACTCTGAAAGTCCATCAATCAAATTATAAAATTGTTGGCTTTACCGAAGAAACAGCGGTAGAAGATTTGGCTTCATTAGATATTCCACTTGTCGTCGATATCGGATCTGGTTTACTAGATTCAAATTGCACGTGGCTACGTTCAGGTCCACCTACGTGGCTTGCAGGAGAGCCTGCAGCTAAGCAGACGCTTCAGAGCGGAGCTGACCTCGTGACTTTTTCATGTGACAAACTTCTTGGCGGGCCGCAGGCGGGAATTATTGCAGGTAAATCAGATTTGATTAAGAAATGTCTTAGTCATCCTTTTGCTCGTGTTCTTCGGCCAGGAAGCCATACGCTTCTTTCGCTTCAAGATTTAGCACTTCGTTATCTTCATCGTGATGGGGATCAAATCCCATTTTGGAGGATGGCATCTGCCGACATAGAAGAACTAGGTACACGAGCTGAAAGTATGAATATTGGAGAGGTTGTTAGCGTGGATTCCATTCCTGGAGGAGGAACTCTACCTTCAGTTGTTATTCCTTCTATTGGATTGAAGTTACCGGGAGATCGAAGCTGGGAACTTCGCCGTGGGTTTGATAGCGGGCTGCCTGTAATCGCTCGAGTTGAAGATGGCGATACCTATTTAGATTTTCGCACTATCGATCCTGATCATGATGAAATAGTTTCTGCTGCGCTAGGAAATCTGGATTAGCTAGTGATAAACCATGTTGTCTGCACAGCTGGCCATGTAGACCATGGAAAATCAACTCTTATACGTGCGTTAACTGGAACTGACCCAGATCGATGGGCTGAAGAAAAAGAACGTGGCTTGACAATCGATTTGGGATTCGCCCAGTTCACCCTTCCAAGTGGTAACACTGTTTCGTTTATTGATGTACCAGGTCATGAGAGATTTATTCGGAATATGTTAGCTGGGGTTGGGACGGTTGATTCGTGTATTTTCGTCGTTGCTGCCAATGAAGGGTGGAAACCTCAATCTGAAGAGCATCTGCGGATTCTTGATCTTCTTGGTGTGTCTTCAGGCGTTGTAGCTTTAACGAAGGTCTCGTTAGCTGATGAGGAGTTGCGTGATCTCGCCGAACTAGAAGTCGCAGATCATTTGGATGGAACATTTTTAAGCTCTGCACCAATTGTTCATGTTGATGCTCTATCAGGATTAGGTCTAGATACTTTAATCACCGAGCTAGAGACTGTCTTAGGTGATACTCCGCCAAATTCTGATAGGCAAAGGCCTCGTTTATGGGTAGATCGTGTTTTTGCCGCAAAAGGGTCTGGGACAGTAGTTACAGGAACTTTAGGAGGAGGTTCTTTTGAGGTTGGAGAAGAATTATTGCTTTCACCTGAAAATCATCATGTTCGGATACGTGCGTTACAGTCTCACCACGAAGAATTAGAAAAGGCTGCTCAGGGGGCAAGGGTTGCAGTGAATTTAGTGGGCGTAGATCACAATGATCTTGCTAGAGGATCTGTACTCACAAGATCTAATCAGTGGCACTTTACTTCAACATTTGATGGTGACCTGTTTGTCCTCAATGCCGTAGATCATGATATTTCACGGAGGGGCGCCTACTTAGTGTATTTGGGCTCTGGAGAGTACCCAGCAAAACTTCGTGTACTTGGGCCAGAGAGTATTCCTCCAGGGAAGCAAGGAAAGGTCCGTATCTTCATAGAGGATGAACTTCCGTTAATGCTTGGAGATAGATATATTCTCCGCGATAGCGGACGCGGAGAGACTATAGGAGGGGGGAAAATTCTAGATCCACAGCCGTTGCTCAAATCTTCAATGGCAGATCCGGATGCAAACGTAGACCGGATCATTTCAGAGCATGGTTGGATTACCGCTGACCATTTGGAAATATTGACTGGTGAGAGACGAATTCCAAAAGTTGGAAAATGGGTTGTCGATCCCCCGCTGATTGATGAATTGAAATATGAGGTTCTTAAATTAATCGAGGAAGGTGGAGCGCTCGGTGTGAATCTTTCCGATCTGAGTCAACATCAACGTAACATCGTCAATTTACTTTCTGACGTTGTTCTAGAAGGAAACTATCTCCGAAGAGAAGGCGAGGATAATCTAGCTGATCACAGCTTTCTGCAGGAATTGGAAATGAATTTGTTCAAGCCACCTGAACCTACTTCTATAGGTAAACCCGAACTTCGAGAACTCGTTCGGAGGGGACTAGCTATTGAGGAAGGAGGAATCTATTTTTCTCCTAAAGCAATTGAAGAAGCGACGACGATTCTGGGTCTAATGCTTCGAAAAGCACCTGAAGGAATCACAGTTGGTGAAGTTAGAGAAGAACTGGGGACAACGAGAAAGTATGTCCTTCCTCTTTTGGCGTATCTTGATAGTTCAGGAATAACTGTAAGACGAGGCGATGTTAGGTTGGCTGGTAAACGCATGCCAGATACTAATTAGGGCATTATCTCCATAAGCTCTACCATAGAAGTAGATTCGTAATCGAAATAGAAAGGGGACTTCCGATGGATAATGGACCAACCCCTCACTTAGAGGGAGTAAGAGGAGATTATGCTCCCATTACTCTCGTTCCAGGAGATCCAAAGCGGGCAAGATTTATAGCAGAAAACTATCTTGAGGAAGTTCGACAAGTAAATAGTGTTCGCAGCGCCGATGGTTTTACAGGCACATTTAATGGAACTCCCATATCAGTTCAAGCTGTTGGCATGGGAGTTCCGTCAGCAGCAATTTACTATACGGAATTGATCCGCTTTTATGGAGTGCAAACCCTTATTCGTATTGGGAGCTGTGGCGGATTGTCAGAGTCAGTAAGACTTGGTGATATTATCTGCGCCACAGGAGCTGGAACTGACTCAGCGGCAATTCATACTTTAAATAACGGGCTCACTCTGCCTGCAGTTCCAAGTTGGGATCTTTTATCCAGTGCTATGAACATTGCTAAGCAAAAAGAGATAGGGGTAATGGCTGGACCAGTATTTACTTCTGACCTGTTTTATGGACCAAGCACAAAAATCTTTGAAGAGTTGGGTGCAAGAGGAATCTTAGGAGTTGAGATGGAAGTTGCTGGCCTATTTACGATTGCGTCACTCGAGGGAGTTAAAGCCTTAGCTCTATTGACGGTAAGCGATGACATTGTGAGAAATGAAGTAATGAGTTCATCGGATAGAGAAAACACTTTTGATGAGATGGTTACTGTCGCTTTGGGTGTTGCATCAAATCAAACAGGGGAGCTGGTTAATTAAAGGGTCGTTTCAGGAAGAAGGGATTTGCGTTCCATTTCGTTGAGCCCTCCCCATATTCCATGTTGTTCTCTGATTTTAAGGGCGTACGCTAGGCAATCTGTTTTTACGGTGCATGACTGGCATATTGACTTTGCCCTGCGTTCTCTTGCTCTTTTGGCTTCTTTCCGTTCGAAATGTGGAGGCGGGAAAAAGACGTGAATTTGTGGGCCGCGACACGCTGCCCTGTATTGCCATCCTGAATCGTCTAATAGCGCACTCAACTCTGCCCCCTTTAACGGGAACCTAGTCAGCGTTGGTAGGTTGTGGCAAGAAAAAAAGGCTATTTCATCAAAAAAATACTAGAAAAGATGAAAAAGTGCGTCTTTTGGACTGCTACCAGACAATTCTAGCCACTAGATATCCATAGTCTTACCTATGAGTAACCTATTACTGGAACAAACCGGATTGCCGAATGAAGAAATAGTCAAATAGTTGCTTCAGTTACTAGCTAGTTAAATGAGAAGCGATTTTTGTGGTCGCAAATCGTCCGCGAATCATGATGGGCATCCCACGGAACATAAGAATAAATATTCCTACGATCCCTGCTGTCATCGGAATCCACGACATTTGAACACTCGTTTCGGGATATAGGTAAACCGTTCCGAGAATAAAGGCTACCTGACCAGCTAATGTCCAGAACCGTGGGACAACTGTTTGTATATCGACGGCAAAGGCAACCATCGAGATAAGTATCAATATCAAAGCCCATAGGCGGACTGGTAATGCTGCTACGCCATAGCTCCCAAGTGCAAGAACAATTGCGCCAATTGCTCCAGCAATACCGATCCCGATAGAGAAAAACTCAAATAAGAGAAGAACGAGTCCAGAAATTAACAGAAGATACGCTACTGGAGGACTCGCAATTGTGTGCATAAGCTGATCGAGAAGTGAAAGGCCTCGAATCTTTGTCTGAGTTAGTGGTGATAAACGAGGTCCTTGGTCGGTCGAAATGACTTCGGAAATGAAACTATCTCTGGAAACGAGAAAATCTCCAAGCGTTGGGTTTGCGCAGCGAGCGAGTTGCTGCTCTGGTGTCAGTGAATTACCTAATTCGTCTATTTCGACTTTTTCGCATTGGACAATTTCTTTTTCAATTGCCTGTTCCCAGCCCAAAGTATTTGATTGAAGGAGGTTGTGATTTTCTCCCCAGGTCTTCCCAAAGATGTTTGGGTCAAGTATTTGAGCGCCCGTGTTTCCAATAGTGGATCCTATGGAAACGCCGACAGAATCAGCAACACTGACAAGTTGAGCGACTTTTCCATGGGCGGAAGAACCTGATGGTCCAACCCATACATCTATTGGGACGGTTGAATTTTTGATCTGTTGCGCTATTTCATTTAATTCAGCATCAGAAATAACGGCTTGTTTGGAATTGACTTGAAGAATCAGCGCTCGGGCACCACTTCCTTGAACTTCATCAAGTGCTTTTGATAGGACATCAGATAGAACCTCGTCTAGAAGACCGCTTACTTCAAACACTTCGACAAAGCCGGCATTCTCCTGCTGATTCTCTTGGGCGCTGGCCGGAGAGAGGTAAAGGGAAGAAAAAAATGAAAAGCACAAAAATGTCGCCAATATCCAGATAAGAGGACGGCGTAGATCTGAGAAAATCCGGGGGGAGATCATTTGATTAGAGTTTATTCCTGTTCGGTTCTACCTAAAGCTTCCATAGCTTCTTCATATGTTTCGGTAACTGTGACGATCTGATCGAAACCAGTTGTTTTAAGTAGTCCCATGAGCGAAGCTCTTCCGCAGCAAACGACTACAACACCGTCGTTTTCTCCTGCTTTTCGTATTGCCCCAATAAGCGCCCCTAATCCAGCGGAATCCATAAATGGAACTTGGCTAAGGTCGATGAGTATCTGGGAAACGTGGACCAAATTTCCTAATGTTTCTCTAAATGAATCGACGGTATATGAATCTATTTCTCCATCCGGACGGCAGATACTGAATTCCCCGTCGCCTTCTACATGAATGTCTAGCACTGTTCCTCCACAAAGATCTCTTAGGCGCGGATGATACTCGCATTTGTTTCAGAACACACAAGAAAAGAAAGATTCTTGACCACGTAAAGGGTTAAGGAAAATATGGAGACAAGAGAATTCTCGGAGTAGTCTTCTTCTATGTCGCATATTTTGGTAGCTACAGACTCAGATGATGTTGCCGAAGAAGCATTCTCTGCCTTGGCAGCATTTGGTACAACGGTAAGTAGGGTACGAAAAGGGCAAGATGTTCGTCCTGTAGTAAAGGAACTCGAACCTGACCTAGTGATCCTAGATCTCCAAATTGGAAATATGGGTGGAGTTGCAACCAGCATTGACCTACGGCATGAAGCCGAAGCCGGAAGATTAAAAGAAGTCAAAATAATTATGCTGCTCGACCGAGAAGTTGATATGTGGATAGCCACTGAAGCGAAAGTCGATGCTGAACTTGTGAAACCGTTAAATGCTATGAAACTTCGAAAAACAACTGATTTGTTACTTAGCTCTTAGAAAAAACCTTTATCACAAAACGGTTCTTAGTCGGGTAGGCGGGATTTGAACCCACGACCTCCTCGTCCCGAACGAGGCGCGCTACCAACCTGCGCCACTACCCGTTTTCTGCGTCGATGGTATCCAATAATAATCAAATAATCACAAATAAATATGGCAAGACGATTTACCTACCCTCGCTTCTCCTAATATCAAAGCAAATTTAGAGTAGTAAGGTGCTATGAGTATGGAAGAAAGAAATGGTCAATTTTCATCTGAGGACCCGATCAGTGGAGATACCGCTTGGGACGATTTCGAATATCTCGAATGGGTTCGAACGCGAGAGCAGGAAGCTCTAGACGCGAAACTCCCGAAAAAAGTAACATTCAAAGAGATGATCTTTACCACCGTGTTTATTCTTATCATCCTTGCGGTAGCTATCTATCTTCCTTTTAAAGCAATTACTGGTGATGAAGGAGACCACAAAAGCTATTCATTATGGGTAGAAGACTTATCTAAAAGAACGGAACTTGTAGTTGCTGAATATGTTTTTCTGGGAAGTAATCAGGTTACCGGCGTGTATTTTGGCCGAGAGGATCTGATTATTATCGAGCGTAGGGCAGATTCAACCACGTACATTCATGAGTTAGCTCATGCAGCGGATAAACATAACTATTTTCCATGGGAGGAAGAGTTAAAAGAGAAACTTTTTTCAACATTTAACTCCGAAGAACTATCATCTTTACTTCTCGAGGGAGCATCAGATCAAAAAATACGTAGTGAACTGTTCGCGGATGCGGTGCTTTTTATCGAAACAAAAAAATGCGGGAATTACTTCAGTTCATCGGACTGTCATACTCTGGCGGTCACAACAAAAAATTTCGTTAAAGACAAAGGCTTAGAACTCAGTGAAATAGATTCACAAGTTGACTACATGACACCTGATCTTATTATTGATGGCCCAGTTACGAGAGCATCTAATATTACGCCCTACTGATAGCGGCAACACCTAAACAGAGTTACTGTATTCTCTGGGATCCACCAATATTTGGCTGGGAGATTCAATTTGGAGTGATATGAATTTTAAGGAATTTCAGAATCATATAGAAGATACATATGGAGAGCGCGATAGAGAGCGTGGCGTTGCCATGAGTGTGGCATGGTTGGCTGAAGAAGTGGGAGAGCTTGCTCAAGCTATACGAAAAGGAAATCATGAAGAGCGAGTTCATGAATTCGGCGATGTTCTAGCTTGGACTTTTTCTCTCGCTAATCAGGTAGGTGTAGACATTGAAAACGCAATCCAGCGTTATATCGATACCCCTCCATAAGTCCCTGTATTCCATAGAGATAATTTAAGAAAGGAATGAGGAGTCAATCAGTAATTTAAATTAGGGCTTCTGCAATTTGGACAGCGTTTAAGGCTGCTCCTTTTCGCAGATTATCTCCGGATAGAAACAAGCTCAAACCATTTTCAAAAACAGAGTCTGGCCGGATCCTTCCAACATATGTTGAATCTATACCCGCTGTTTTTAGTGGAGTGGGAATTGCATCTAATACAACTCCACTACTTTGATTCAGAATTTCCTCAGCTCGTTCTTTAGTGATTGTGCTGTTAAAACCAGCAGTTATTGCCAACGAGTGCCCCGTGTAGACGGGAACACGAACGCAGGTCGCTGAAACAGTTAAATCGGGAAGTTCGAGGATCTTTCTGCTTTCATCCCGAAGTTTTTGTTCTTCGTTTGTTTCATACAATCCGTCATCGACAAAAGAGCCGCAGAAGGGAACAACGTTATATGCAATTGTCTCAGCAAAGTTTTCAGCATCAGGAAAAGAAAGAGCACTTCCATCATGCGTTAATTCTTTAGCTTGATCCCCCGCGAATTCAATCTGGCGCTCTAGTTCATCAACACCTGCTAATCCTGCCCCTGAAGTGGCTTGGTAGGAGGAAAAAATAACTCTATCTAAGCCCGCTTCGGCATCTAATGGTTTCAGAACTGGCATAGCGACCATAGTTGTGCAATTAGGGTTTGCGATAATGCCCTTCGGCCTATTTACTAGGGCATGGACATTGACTTCGGGCACTACGAGTGGAACATCCTGGTCCATTCTCCAAGCGGAAGAATTATCTATGACTGTCACTCCATGTGAAGCAACTGTGGGCGCTAGTCGTTTGGATAGTTCCCCACCAGCTGAAAAAAGCGCTATATCGAGACCGCCCCAGTTCGCAGTAGCTGCGTCTTCGACAGTCACTTCTTTATCATCAAAGAGAATTATTTTTCCAGCACTTCTCTCGGATGCAAAGAGCCTAATACTCGATATGGGAAAATTTCGTTCAATGAGGATTTCCCTCATAACAGCACCAACTTGACCAGTCGCTCCAACAATTCCAATATGCATACTCATGAGGCTACACACTACAGATGAAAAATGGTGGGGAATTAATAATCATTGGGGTGGAAATAATCTCGTTAACGAGATAGCCAGTATTCCGTAATCGTTTCGAGTGCTTCCTCTAGGAGCGGCCTGAGATTTAGTTCAGAATCTTCTGGCAGGTTGCTTAGAGGGGTTTGAATAGTTTTGGAGATCCTCTCCTTCTCTTGATTTTCTAACTGGTTGTGACTATCTGAAAAGAATTCTGCAAGTTCCTTTGAGGTTTGCTGTGATTTTACAGAAGGGGTATCTTCAAGTTTGACAAATTGTTGGGGGAGTTGATTCCTTAGCGCTGCTATCGTTTTCTTTTTTTCTCCGTCAAATTGACGTACGGAACTCCACTGTTCCTTGGGGGGGGCGCCTGTGTCTATGTGTACTTGCGATTCCGATAAGTTGATCCCACGCCACGTTAGTAGAACGTTCTGATCATCATCGATAGCTTTGGACAGTTCAAGGAGAGCCGCTATTTCATGTTTACATGGTGACGCCCATTCAGGGCACACATGGTGTATTTGCACATCTCCTACTTTCGGTACAGCTTCATGAAAGTTTCCATTGCGGACAGCGTTGAGAACATTTTCATTAGCTGGACTGACATGAATTGTGACATCGAACCCGCGTTCACGGCCATCTTCAACTTCGAAAGAAACACTCCCAAGTTCGACAAACATGTCACGGACAGCTCCTCGTCGCTGAATACCTACTCCCGGGCCAAGTGGATCTCGGTAGTCTGCGAGAGCTGAAACTAATTTTTTCATCGCTTTTCCTGCTTCAGTCTGTGGCCTAATCATGTTTCGACCGCCTCGGCGACGTTAAGAGATAGCACTTGTCGAAGTTGCTCCGTATTCATATCGGTAAACCAGTCATCTCCAGTGCCGACACTCTTATCAGCTAGCTCTTTTTTGTCAGTAAGAAGCTGGTCAATCTTCTCTTCGAGCGTTCCTTGGCAAACAAGCTTGTGAACAAAAACTGTTTGCTCTTGACCTATTCTCCATGCCCTATCTGTTGCTTGATCTTCTACAGCCGGGTTCCACCATCGGTCAAAGTGGATAACTCGATTTGCCGCTGTTAAGTTCAGTCCGGTTCCGCCAGCTTTCAGAGAAACGAGAAGGATGGGAGTATCTGTCCCAGCTTGAAAAGACGAAATCATCGAGTCGCGCTTCGCTCTTGGAACACCTCCATGAAGGAATGATGGTTGTTGGCCGATGATTCCAGATAAATGTTCTGCTAATAGATCACCCATTTTACGGTATTGAGTGAAAAGAAGTAGCTGTTGATCAGCTGCGAGAATATCATCGACGAGTTCTTCTAGTCTGGTAAGTTTTCCAGAACGTCCTACAATGCTGCTTCCATCTGAAAGGAATTGGGCGGGATGGTTACAGATTTGTTTCAATTTCGTAAGGGTCGCAAGGATTAGTCCCTTTCGTTTCATTCCTTCACTTTGTGAAGCTTCAGTTAAAAAGTCATCGAGCACAGCCTTATACAAAGCAGCTTGTTCATGTGTTAATTTTGCCCAAGCGACCTGTTCAATTTTCTCAGGTAAGTCTGGGATGAGGCTTTTATCATCTTTCGTTCTTCGGAGAATGAAAGGGTCAGTAAGGCGTCGCATGCTCTCAAGCGCTGACGGGTCATTGTGAGTTTCGATAGGAGTAGCAAATTTCTCTCGGAACCATGAAATTCCTCCTAACATTCCTGGATTTACAGCGTCGAGGATTGCCCATAGCTCCGAAAGCCTATTTTCAACCGGTGTTCCAGTTAACGCTATTTTCTGATGAGCCTGAATTTCCCTAACAGCTATCGCGGCATTTGTGTGATGATTTTTTATGAATTGGGCTTCATCACATATAAGTAGATCCCATTGGACTTTAGCTAAGTCGTGAATATCACGCGTTGCTGTCGCATATGTGGTCACTACAATATGAGATTCTTGAATGGAGTTGATCAAAGATGGTCCTGTTGGACGTCCACCACCATGTGCTATAAGCACGTTGAGGCTGGGAGTGAATTTTTTTGCTTCTGATTCCCAGTTGTGAACTACAGAAAGTGGGCATATTACTAATGTCGGTTTCGCTGCATTTCGGCTTAAGATGTGGGCAAGCGCCGTAGGTGTCTTCCCTAATCCCATATCATCAGCCAGACAGCCTCCTAATCCAAGTTTGCTAAGAAATTGAAGCCATGCGAGTCCTCTTCGTTGATATGGGCGAAGATCTCCTGAGAAGTATTCAGGTTCGGTTGCTTCTTCAAGTGATTCATCCGGTAATCCTTCTAAAAGTCGAACAATCCATTGTTCTGCAGCTGTTGTTTCAGTCAGAAGCATTTCAACATTGCTTTCATCACTGTTGTCCTCATAGTCCTTTTCTGAACTGAATCGGAGGAGCTCAGCTGGCGAAAGTAAATTTGCTTGTTGTTTTCTTTGGGATAAGACTTCGAGCGCAGTTTGGGCTTGATGTGCGTCAATATTTACCCATTCCCCTTTTAGTTGAATTAGACCGGTTTTCGCTTCTGCAAGGATTTTTAGGTCTTCTTCGTTAAGGGGGTTATCTCCAAGAACAATATTCCAATCGACATCTACCATCGCTACCCCTAGATTTGAGGAGACTCCTCCTCGTTCACTTGGAGTTGCTTCACCTACAAGTTTGAACTGTTTTCGTATGAGGCCCTTCGGGACAAGAATAGGTACTCCGATAATTTCGCATAAATATAAACCATCAAGTAGCAAGATTGACGCTTCTGGGAAATTTAGATTTAGTTTTCCGGTATGTGCTTCAGTTTCGAGTCTGTCTAAGCCTGGAACAGAATTTGCAAGCCGTCGGGAAATTTGAAGGATGTATTGTCGCAGCGGCTCTATAGATTTTCCGTTAGTTATTTGTTGAGCTGAGGGTGTTTCTTCCCAGCATTCATTCCATAAAACAACTGCCGAAGGATCTTCGGTTGAGTAGGCTTCGAACTCTAATCCCCAAAGTTCCTCATCGTTTCCTGGTATAAGCCGGCCTCTGCACTTAATAGAAGGCGATCCTTCAAGACGGGCTTTCACAAGTCCTAGATCTGAACTGACCTTTAAAAAAGCTATCTCGTGTTGTTCCGTGTCTGCTTCTATATTGCCTATTGGATCGTATAGTCCGCCCATAAATCTGCGTAAGGCAGTTACTGATGATTTTCGTGATCGTGGAAATGTTGGTTTCCAACCTGAATACTTTAGACCAGTCCGACATCCAGCATCTATGAGATGTTGGATAATCAAATGAGTTGAGGCTGATTTTTTAGGGGTAACTACCGGTGGTTTAGATTTATCAAGTTGTTCAACTTGTTCTGCTACGGCTGGATCATTTATGCAGTCCCATGAGGCTTTCCAGTGGAGGCCGTCAATTTCAAGTTCTGGAAGGACATAGCCATTTACGATCAGGTCGATACTAAGTTCTACAGCTTGGTGTAACCATCGGAGTGATGGAGACCAGCGGCTTGTTGGGTATTTGGATGCGAAAAGTTGCACTACCTCAGATGGGTCTGCAATTAAACCCATTACTGAAGTATCACCATGTCCCGGAATTTCTATATCGATGGTTTCAGCTCTTGCATCACGGGTAGACCACTGATTTCCTAGATAAGCCGCTGCGAGGCGGCGAAGGCCACTGCTGGGTATAGCGTGGTCTTGCTCCCAACCCCAGAAAGCTGCATTGCTTCCTACCCAGGTTACATGGAGGGAACTTTGTGAAGTTCGTTCAATGATGGGCCTCAGCCTTTATCTAATTCGAACGCCTTATGTAGCGCTACGGTAGCACGATCAACATCTTCTCTTGCGACCACGCATGACACTC
>PAYW01000038.1 GCA_002715425.1 Actinomycetota bacterium
CTACGGCATGCCGATGCGCTTGTGGACAAACCAGCATTTATTGAAGGAGCTTCTGGGAGGGTAGTCACTTTTGGCGAGCTGAAGAACCTAATCCATAGATTTGCAGGTGGTTTAGCTTCGCGTGGTTTTGGACCCGGCGATACGCTAGCTCTGGTCTCACCTAACCTTCCAGAGTACGCGGTCGCTTTTCACGGCACGGCTGTTGCAGGTGGAACAGTGACTACGGTAAATCCAACGTATGGGGCTGAGGAAATTAGATTTCAATTAAATGATGCGAAAGCTTCAATTCTTGTCACCATTGAAGCAGCAGTCCCAATGGCGCTCGAAGCCATAGAAGGCACGGACGTTACGGAGATTATCGTGATCGGCGAGCATGAGGATGCTACTCCCCTGAGTGAAGTCGTTTCATCCGAACCCATAGATCAAGTACCTGTTGACCTCTCTTCACACGCCATGGTCCTGCCGTATTCATCTGGAACCACTGGATTGCCCAAAGGCGTGATTCTAACGCACAGAAATCTCGTAGCGAATCTCTGCCAGTGTGATGGAGTTATCGAATATGACCAAGACGCTTCAGGGCTCGCTGTCCTTCCATTCTTTCACATCTACGGCATGCAGGTTTTAATGAATGGGCTACTTGCAAATGGATGCACCGTCATCTCAATGCCACGTTTTGACCTTGTTGAAGCCCTGACCTTAATTCAGACCCATAAGATAACCCATTTCTTTGCCGTCCCTCCGATGATTCTGGCTCTCGCGAAACACCCCATCATTGACAACTTCGATCTCTCTTCCTTAGAAATGGTCCTATCAGGTGCGGCGCCTTTAGGTTCTGAACTCGCTGAAGAAGCAGCAGCGCGGATCAGCTGTGAAGTGATCCAAGCGTACGGGATGACCGAACTCAGCCCCGCGACGCACATTACCCCAAGCGGACAGTACCGGCCCGGTTCTGTTGGTCTTACAGTTCCAAATGCTGAATGCAGGATCGTTGATCCAGAAACCGGAGAGGATCAAGATATCGGAGGTGAAGGTGAACTTTGGATCCGTGGCCCTATGGTCATGGCTGGTTATTTGAATAACCCTGAAGCAACTGCTCTTACTATTGATGATGATGGCTGGCTTCACACAGGTGACGTTGCCACAATCGATGAGCATAAGCACTTTTACATCGTCGATAGGGTAAAAGAACTCATTAAGTTCAAAGGGTTTCAGGTACCGCCTGCGGAACTTGAAGCTATTATCATCACCCACCCTGCTGTGGCTGATGTTGCAGTCATCGGCATCCCAGATGATGAGGCTGGCGAGCTACCTAAAGCGTTCGTTACGCTTAAACCTGACATGGAAGCAACGGATACTAACATCAAAGATTTTGTTGCCGATAAGGTAGCGACATACAAGCAGATTCAGATGGTCGAATTTATCGATGAAATCCCCAAATCGGCTAGCGGGAAAATCCTCCGAAGGTTCCTGCGAGATCGGTCGTGAATACGCAAGAGACTGTTGTGGTCACCGGAGCGAATTCAGGAATAGGACGCTCGACTGCTCTTCTCTTAGCTTCGAAAGGCTATAAGGTGTTCGCGACGATGCGGTCACTTTCGAGAGGAGAAAAACTTCGTGCTTTAGCTGATGAGCTTCAGCTTGAAGTCCTCCAAATCGAGCTTGACGTTGCAAGTGATGAGTCTGTGCAGGAAGGATTCAGGCAAATCTTTAAAGAAAGCGAAAGAATTGATGTTCTAATCAATAACGCTGGCATTGGTTCAAATGCCGCAGTAGAAGATATCAACATTGATAACGATAAGGAAGTTTTTGAAACAAACTTCTGGGGCGTCATTCGATGCACCCAAGCGGTGCTTCCTAATATGAGAGAAAACCAATCTGGACATATCGTCCAAATTTCATCTATCGCTGGTCGTGTGGGGCTTCCCGGTCAACCAGTCTATTCAGCTTCGAAATGGGCGTTGGAGGGTTTAAGCGAAAATCTGGCCCATGACCTTGCTGCACATGGGGTGCGAGTTTCTATTATTGAACCAGGGGTCACAAGAACAGCGATTCTTGGAAAGAACAGTGACTTTCCCAATAACTCTGCGTACAAGGACACGTATCAGCGAATGTTTGATATGTACGCTGCTGGCATTGCTGCAAATATTCGACCAGAAGCTGTAGCAGAGACCACTCTTGAATGCCTCTCCAGCTCGACGCACCAACTCCGCTGGCCTGTAGCTTGGGGAGCTGATCAAATGACAAATGCCCGTTTTGATGGCACAGTCTCTGACGAGGAGTGGGTCATGCTTGGGAAGGTTGTTGGGAATTCTGATTCTTGGGTTGAGGAATTCACTAGGCTTTTTAACCTCTAGCCGAGGTTCTCAAAGACTCGCGCCTCCCCAACCACTCTCTATCGCTATAATTTAGTTAGGAAATTTCCACTGAATAGCGCGAGGAGATCTAACTATGCATCGCCGATTAAACAAATTCCTAACTGCCATGATAGTAATGGCATTGGTAGTTGTAGGTATTAGTTGTGGGTCTGGTTCGAATTCAGACACCGAAGATGCATTACGTGCAGAATTAGCTGAGACGAAGGCACAACTAGATCAGGCACAGCAAGTTATAGCTACTCTTCAGTCTGGAGGCGATGAAGAACAGGTTCAAGATGAAGGGCCAGACGCAGAAGGAGAAGATCCGGACGCAGAAGAAGAGGAAGAAAGCACTGATGACCGAAGCGAAGGAGAACTTGAAAGCATACTTACCGGAACGTATACCTGGCTCGAACAAAGTGACGCCGTTCAGGAGCTTCAAGAAGCGTTAGGAGTGGAAGCTGATGGCTGGTATGGAAACGATACCAGAGACGCTCATCTCGCTGCGCTAGAAGAGCTTGAGCTCGCAATTGATACTGTTCCTGAAAAACCCTGCCCAGCCCAAACGAGTTTGAGTGAAGCGGTTGGATCCGCGACATCCACAAGTGAACCTATTTTGATAGACGTTGATGGTGATGGAACAATGGACGAAGCTACCGTTGTTACGATCGAAGATGGCGTGTATGTATCGGTAGCAACAAGTTTCAATGGGTCCACTGCGTGGATTGAAGCAATAGGTACAGCGACAGCTTCAGAGGCAACCTATGTTCCTCAATTTGGTACTGATGTCAACGAAGATGGTTTTCACGAGCTGTGGGTAAAAACAATTCCTATCTCTGAACCGACAGGGGAAGCTAGGACTCACTATGTATATGTCTTTATTGACTGTGCATTACAGGTAGTGACGAATGGCGGGGGTGCAGCTTACCGTTTACCAAGAGGAGAGCTCCAAGATACCGGTGGGCTCCTCTATATCGATTGTGTGACTTTGGAAGACGAGCCGATCATGGTCTACCACGAGGACTACCCGATCGGCGAACCCGAAGATGGTGACTATGTCTGGGCTTTCGTCCCTACACCTCTCCGGCTTGTTGGTGCCACATTGGAAGTGGTTACTACAAACGAGATCAAACGAGATATAGCTCCTGCACCGAATCCTCTTCCGTCTGATAGCTGCCAGAAATGGTCGTAGCTATCTTGAGGAAGAAGCATGGTTTCACCTATTAAAGAGATAGTCAGCCCCGAGCAGAGCTCTTCTTTTCACCGAGATGGAGCTGTGCACCTTCAAGGCGTCTTGGACGATAAATGGTTAGAACTATTAGCAGAAGGGCTTGACGAATGTTTCGAGCTGCCAGATGGTATGTCAAGTGCTCTGGTATCACCGGAAAGTGAACTACGGATTGATCAATTTCCGGCTGCTAGGTCAAAGAAGCTGAAGAAATTTATCTGTGAATCTCCAATCCCCTCTCTTGTAGGGTCGATCCTTAATGGCCCAATCCGGTTTTACATGGATCAGATGTTTTATAAGCCAGCTGGTATTCTCATGCCGACTCCGTGGCATCAAGATACAAGTTATTACAACGTGGAAGGCCATGATCTCGTTCGTGCTTGGATCTCGCCAGATATTGTTCCCCGTGAAGCGAGCCTTGAAATTGTAAAGGGCTCGCATCTTTGGAATATTACGTATCGCCCTCTTGCTGGACGGGATCCAGATCTTAGTGAGGAAGAATACGTAGCACAGATGTCAATGGCTAAAGAGTTCGGAATCTATGAGCGCCCTGGAGATGACTTCTCATACAACAGCGCAATTATGGATAAATCGCTTCCTGAAACTCCCAATATTGAAGCGTCAAGGGATTCTTTCGATATTCTCAATTGGCACTTTGAGCCGGGGGACGTGATCTTGTTCCATGGAAATGTTTTACATGCGGCTCAAGGAAATATCAATCTCGCATATCCCCGAAGAAGCCACGCCATTATGTATGCAGGGCCAAATATCCGTTACATCAAGCGCCCGGGTCAAATCATTCCTGATCCAATAGATCTCTTGGAGCAGAACCCACAAACCGGCCAACTGCTTTCTGAATTTGATCAGATTTTCCCACTGCTTTGGCAACCCTCTTCGAATAAGTAGCGGTCTCAAGTAGCCACAGAATGCGCTCAACTTACTCAAGGAGTCCTGATTTTTCTTAGAGTTTCCATTTTGTCGCACCTGAATGCAACAATGGAGTAATGGTAGTTTTTTTGTTTGTACTTGTGGGAATTCTTGCAGCTATTGTCGCGTTCATGCTGATGACGCAAATGCAAAAAAACAAAAGAGTTGATACAGAAATTAATTCAATAAGTAGCCTTGATCCTTCGGCTCTGGAGCTAATTAAGAGTGTTATCAATGCTGAAGTGACAACTGCAGCGCAGGCGGCGATGCAGCAGACCAATGAGGGAACCCAACAATTCTTTAAAGCCAACACTGAAACTCTGACCGAGCAAACAAAAAACCTTCTGAACCCAATGGAGACAGAGCTCACCAATCTGAAAGAAGTCATCGCCAAACTTCAGACCGCACATAACAGCACGTCAGGTCAGGTCAATAACCTTAATCAGCAGTTGACTGATTTGAATAGTTCGACAAGTCGTATGGTTGGAGCGTTACAGTCCCCTGTTTCTAGAGGTAAATGGGGCGAGAACTCGCTTCGGAACATTATCGAACTTGCTGGCATGTCTCCCTACGCTGACTTTGTAACGCAGACTTCCGGACAAGTAGATGGCAAAGTTGGTATTCCAGATGTCGTGATTCGCCTTCCGAACGACTCTTCTCTAGCTATTGACGCTAAAGCCCCTGGATCTGCCTATGAGCAGATGGTGGGCTCGGATAGCCCTGATGAACAATCAAGACTTTTGCAGGCTCACATAGCCGCAATGAAACAGCACATCAAAACGTTGGCCGGAAAAGCTTACTGGAATCAATTTGAGCATTCTCCGGAGTTCGTTGTCATGTTCGTCCCGCTGGAGAGCATGCTCTCAGATGCCTTGCGGGCTGCACCAACGCTTCTTGAGGAAGCGATGAAAGACAAGATAATCTTGGCTTCTCCGATGAATCTGCTCGCTGTGCTTAAGGCCACATTTCATGGGTGGCAGGTATTCCATATTCAGAAAGAAGCAAAGACAGTTGGAGATTTAGCGCAGACCCTTTACCGACGTATCGATACCATGCTTGGTCACGTAGCAAAGGCTGGCAGAGGTCTCGAAAGTGCTAATAAAGCCCACAACGAAATGATTGGGTCGATCGAAAAGATGGTTCTACCAACGATGCGGGAGTTGAATGAGCTGAACATTGTAAGTGAACCGCCTAAGGAACTTGAGATTACGCAGACACCGATCCGGCCTTTGAATGTTCCAGAGCTAAATGAATACGATGAAGACGTAAGCCAGGATTGAAGAATAGCGTCCTTATTTAGCTATTGCTTCAAGGCGTGCAGGAACGTGCTTGTGCCACGTCTTTGTTGGGTCAGAAATTTCCTCGCTGTGTTCTGACACCCTTTATCCTTTCTTAGGTGCTGCGATCCTGTTGGACAACTAAGTGTCTAAATAGAATCTACAGGAACATAGAGGTCAGAACCAAGGAACAGCAGTCCTGTTTGTATTTCGACTTCGTCAATTTCGGTAATTGCATTGAGAACTTTTCGATAGGTAAGCAGCTGGGGAAGATATATTTTAGTTTTATCCGGAAGGGTTTCTGCTGTAACGGCGTCGGTTTTATAGTCAAGAAGTGTCACTCCGACATATTTTCCAGTGCTGTCTATCGCGACATTAACTCGGTCAATTACGCCATTCCACAGGGTTTCCCTACCATCATCACCTTCGAGGCTGATACAGAAGCGTCGCTCTCTCCATGCCTCCCATTGAACTGGGTTTCCATGGATTGTGTTGGGCTGATTTCCTCTAGTTAGATACTTCACTACGTTCTCTTCTCGAAGCGATAGTCGGAATTCTTCTATGTATTGTCTTAGGGTCTCTTCGGTTACGTCAAACTTTCCGAGAGCCTGAAGCAGATCGTCATCGTCCAAGGCAAATTCTTCGAGCCAGTTAACCTCTTCGAAGAGGCGATGAAATATTTCTCCACGAAGGGCACCGCCGGTCGAAACGTTGAACATGTCGTCTATTCGAATTCCACGTGCTCCAAAGTGGTCACTCGGAGACCGACGGGGTAGGTGCCGGTAGTCGGACGTTCTAGGAAGTAGAGGGACTGATGGGTCATGGATGACTATGTCTGCATCTTCATCAGTGGGACGCGCGAATAGACTGACCCATTCTGGATCGCTATCAGGGTGTTCCCAGATAATTCCATCACCATCTGATGGAACTTCTGGAAAGGATTTACGAAGTAGTTGCTGGTAACTTTTCGCAGTCGACCCTGATTTGGGTATCACCTCAACAATCATTTCTAAGTGATACCGGGCGCGTGTCATCGCAACGTAGAGAACACAGAAGGCATCTTGTAGCTGGTGGACTAAATAATCTTGATGGAGTGCTTCGAGCGCTCCCCCAATCAATGTGCGGTGGTCTTTTTTAGGAGATGTACTTACTCGCTGATAGAAACTTTCTGGATTCGGCCGTTCGGCGTATATTTGTGGCGGCTTGCCTTGCAGGAGTTCGCTAAGTTCAGGAACAAAAACCGCATCAAATTCTAATCCTTTAGCAGCGTGCACGGTCATAACGCGTATTCCTGCGGTATCGGGATTCTCGACCTTTCTATTTTCGATATACGTTACAAAGTCAGAAATTCGGCTACTGGTGTTTTCAACGTCATAGCTAAATGCAAGATCAATGAGCTGATTGAAACGACGGAGGTCCCAATCTCCATATGACTCATGGTCCTGTACCTTCGGAAGTAATGCAGCTATAAATTTCCCATATCCTTCTTCTAAAAGCCGGTTTCGTATAACTGCGGCTAATACTTCATTCTCTTCAGTGATGTCTTCAAATAGGTGCGTTGGCCATAACGGTGCGGTATTCGCAGCGTGCAATGCTGCTGTATCGCCAGGATGATCAGCGAAACGAAGAATTGAGAGTAGTTGCAAGATGGCTAGCGAATCCGTGATGGTATTTCCGCCTTCGCCACTTGCTTTGAGACCTGATGCCTGTAATCGGTCAATGATGCTAGATATTGGTTTGTTCGTTCTTGTTAGAACCCCTATCGAGATACTGGCTGATTTTTCTGTTAGGGCAAGGAGACGTTCTACTAATTTTTCAAGAACAGGGTCAGATTCACCCCCGTTTTCATCTTTGCTTCTCGCTTCGACCAGATACGCTGCGCCTGGAGAACCTCGAAGATGATCGGCGCTTTCATGTTCTGGATAGTTCATCGTCCATAGCTGAGCTCCTTCAATCCAATCCGGATCGCTACTTGAGAGTTCACTTATTGTCTCTATGAGATTTTCAAATACTGTGTTTGCCGTTTCAAGTATTACTGGTGAAGATCGATAACTGACGGAGAGAGTTTCGCTCTCCAGTTGTGGATAGATCTCTTTCATCGATTCAAGAAGGCGGGGCTCTCCTTGACGCCAAGTGTAGATCGACTGTTTAACATCGCCGACACAGTAGAAGGAGCCTCTTTCAGAAGTTGAGAGTATTTTTTCAGCAAAGGGCTGGAGCACTCTCCACTGTGTGGGATTCGTATCTTGAAATTCATCCAGTAACAGGTGCTCAATTCCTGTTCCAAGCCGATACGAAAAATCCAGTCCTGCTTTATTGCTTTCTTCATTAGTGAACGAGTTTTGTGCCAAGAGGAGCGGTAGATCACTAAACGTGTACTTGCTGTTTCGCTTTTTAAGCTCCTCTAGTTCTGTTTCGAGTTTTTCAAGAAGTAGTCGTATTGCACGATTTCTTTTCTGGATTTTCAAAGCGGTGGTATGGGCTGTGGCAGATCCAAGAACCTTTACTGCGAGGACAAATGCTTCAGGGATTTCCTTACGGTTAAATTTCTCTGCGCCTTTAATAACTTTTTCTGCAGGTCCTATTGCAATTATTGTCTCCCAGTCTCCTGTCCGCCTAGCATCTGGGAGAAGCTCACGTACCTTATCGACTGCTTTTTCCCAGACTTGGTCAGGTGAGCCATCTTGGTTCTCCGGGATTTCGTTAAATTCTTCCAAAGTTGTTATCGCCTCTGCTAAAGCTTCAGAAGATGGAGGATGGGGAGGACTAATACAGTCCCATGCTTCAGGGTTACTTTCGAGAAAAACTGGGCGCATTGTTTTGACTACTCGAAGGAACTGTTGATAAACCCCTTTGTCTCCTAGCTGGTTTAATCCCTCGATCATTTCTGTAACACGTTTGAGTCCTTCTTCCTGCATCATCAAAGTGAGAGCTTCGATAGTTTGCTCATCCTCTCCGGCTTCTTGGATAATCCCCCACTGGGTAGGAAGTCCAAGATCATGAGAGAAGAGATTTATAAGCCGATTGAAGAAAGCATCGATTGTACTAATTTGTATCTGATCAAGCCTCTGAACGAACTCTGCGAGCTTTCCCCGGCATTGTTGTTCGGTTAAAGGCATCCCTATCTCCACAGAGAGTTCTGTTCTTTTGTCAGAGTCCGCAATTGATTCGACGAGGCGTTCAAAAACACGGTCACGTATTTCTCCTGCGGCCTTTCTTGTAAATGTTGTTGCAAGAATATTCCCTGGATCCTCATTCAGAAATATGAGTCGTAGGTATTGGTTGGTTAGTGAGTACGTCTTGCCAGTACCGGCCGAAGCGAGGACAACCTTGTTTGAATGTTCAATCATGGTTTGCCTCTATCTTTCCTCCGCCAAGAAGACCCTCGCCGCATAGTGCGCGGAATGCGAAATCCCCATAGAGCTTGGGGTTTCCCAGATCTAACCAGTTTCGGTTTCGGATATCTTGAATAACCTGTTTGGCCCGCTCTACCCCTTCCTGAGCTTCAAATTCTTCCGCTGAGTGGTGGTTAAATGATGCTTTATCCGCCGCAATATTGATGTACCCCAGACGACATGCATCTGACTTCATATCCTCTTCGCGTAGATACCAATACAAGGGAAGCTGGAGGTCCTTCCATCCACCTTTATCTCCAACGCCGTGGGCTTTTATAGGACCAGTGGTATTTGTTTTGTAGTCGAGGATTATCCATTCACCGGTCGATTCATTCCGGTCAATACGGTCAATCCTTCCGGTGATCGTGATCGGAATCCCATCTACCAAAAGTTCTTTCGCTAAATAAGACTCCGTTTTGTAAATAACCCACCCTTCGTTTCTGTGGATCACTTGCTGTTCAGCAAATTTATACAAACGATGGCGAAGCTGTTCCATTTGGATAGTGATGGCGGGTTTGGCATTAATACCAAACCGTCGTTTCGCCAATCGCGCCAACCCGTCATCAAGAGCTGCACAAATTTCCTTCAAACTAGTACTATCTCTTGCTGCGGAACGTCCAAAATCTTCGAGGACGTCATGGGCGACGTTACCAAATGAAGCTGGATCGAGTTCTTCACCTGTGTCATCTATGGTTCTGAGTTTGAGAATATGCTTGAGGTAGAACATATATGGGGATTCGAGATAGGTTCTAAACGCTGTAGCACTCAATTTCTCTGGGACTGCCTGATCTAAATCGATTGGGGGCTGAAACTCAATAAAGTCCGCTGATCCGTGTTCGCTCTGATACCCCACCCGCTTAGCTGGTTTCAAAGCATGCAACGCATGATCTGCTATATGCTCGTCTTCAACATTCAAAAGTATCCGGGATGGGAGTAGTGGGTCTCCACCTACTCCGCGCCGGCCAGAAATAACTCGGAGTTGATCTTTACTATGTATAAGGAATTCAAAGATATATGCGTCTCTAGCAAACCTTCGATCCCTCCGGTCCATTCCCAAGTCAAACCGAACTGTTTCGGGAAGCCAGCCAGGATAGTTAATCTTTGTCGGGAGGGTTTCGTTATTCATGCCGGTGACGATGAGCACCGGTGATTCATCAAGGGCGAGTTCTAGCCAGCCAAGTAACTCAATGGAAGGCACTCCTTCTTCAGGGGCGTCTGGTGGAATGTTCACTGATGAGAGTTCTTGCAGTATGAAACTGATAGCTTCAGCCGCAATCATGCGCGGAAGTGCTTCATCCGGTAGGCGCGAGCATTTTTCGAAGACAGTTTTAAGTTGTTCGAATGTTTCAACGAGGACTCGGTCAGTTTCGTGTATATGCGGCAATAACATGAAGTCCCCGTAAACGTTGGAAAGAAAGGTCTTAAATTCAATTATCCAATCGGTCACGGATTTCTTCTGAACTGCAGTTAATTCACCGAGCAACTCTTCGATTTTCTGATAATTGACTACCAATCGTTCACCCCGTTCTTTCGGGTAGGTTTGCAGCTTTCCAGTGAACCTGAGTGGGAGATGGCGGTTGAAATATTCATCTAAATCATCAATTGCAGAATCATTTCTTGGTAAAAGTCGTTGAATGTCGGGATGACGAAGCAACCAAACGTAAGAAGAGAAACTTTTTGATGATAAATACGAAGCAACTGCATCTAATAAGAGCGTCGGTTTTGCCTTGCTAATTGGGGTGCCTGCGGCGTCACGTCCCGTAATCCCATACTCCTCTAGCTTTCGTTGGATGTACGGGGTCACCGAATGGTCGGGAACACCAACACTTATCTTTTCTGCTGGGTATTCTCCGCCTAGTTCTGCGATCGTTTGGATTGTTAGTTCAGCCTGATGTGTTGGATCTTCAGCTACCCACCAGTCATCTATGGAAAGTTCTGATTTACGCTCAGTCCAATGATCTAAGTTTGGTCTCCCATATCGGTCGAATGTTTCACTGAGCGATTCTGGAGCACCAATAAGAATGGTCACCTGATGCGGAATCTTATCGATGAGTCTTCTCAACACATCGTTGGAGTCAGGAACACCAATGAGAACGATGTCCAGGTCAGTTTTTATACAATCGCTCTCTATGAGGGATTGTCTTGTGTGTTGCGGGTCGCAGAATCCCAGATGTGCAAGAAAGTCATCCTTTTTTTGTTCGGCCTCAGCTAATGCCTGCCAGCGAATCCTCTCTTTAACAGGGATATCTTCTGGCAGATATTGTTCGAGAGAACGGAACCAATATCCTTCACCAGCTAGTTCACGGTAGAGGCCAAAAATCTCGTTCACGAATGCTGTCCCAACTCCGTCATCTGAATTCTCAAATAGCGTCAAGGAGCTTAGAGATTCTGGACTGATTTCTTCAAGCGCTCTCTTCCAAGCTATCGACTGAAGAAACGGCGAAGCAGGAGGTATGTCAAAATTAATAACTTCCTCTGGAAGCCGCCCTGCAGTCACTACTTTTGGCGGTATGAGCGTCTTCGCTTCACTAGTTGCAAATAATTCCCGAACACGCCATGCCGACCTTCCTCCAGGAACTCCAATAATCAAATTTTCGAGGTCACTAGGATATTTCTGAAGGAGCCATTTGACAGATTCTGCTATTAAAGGCTTATCCCAGCCTAAGAATACTCGTTTAGTAGATGACTCTTCCATGATTCAATGAAGTCTATAGCTCAGTCCATTACCAGTTACGGACGTTACTCGATGGTTTATTGACAATGTCGATTTTGTGTTCCGGTAGAACCAAGGGATGGGGACTATGGGTGGTTCTACCGGAACAAAACTTTCTACTTCTATCGATTATGTCGACCCCACTAGGTCTGCATTAGGTGATGCCTGTATCGTGGGATCAGTATCCCCGACTTCATAGATAGGATCCCAGTCCGCTTTGGGATCCGCAAGCCATTCTTCGTCTAGGTAAGGGAATTCTTGAGGGGTTAGCGCTTTTAATTGGGTTTCAACTTGTTCGATAGCGGCTATTAGATCTCTATTTTTTATGGTGGTTTCTGGTTTCGGAGTCTTCATCTCTCTTACTAAAGATGTATGTGGGATCATGTCTGGTAGGGCTTCCATAGGTTTCTTCCTTTGTTAACTGAAGATGGGATTTCTTCTGTTGCTCATGATAGAAGTAGGGTGTGACACTTCTTATGAGCTTCGTGTGACCCAGTATCTACATTTATAGTGTTTTATACAATTATATATATTAATATATTTTGTAATTTCTACTATTAATGCTATGTTGTTAAGTATGGTTTTGAGCCACTCAAGTAACATCACTCTTCAAGAGCCAGGCGAAAAATATAGCCATGAACGACACAAGGTCCTAGTTTCAGTAGAAATCGTCCTCTTCACCATACGCAATGGAGTATTCGAAGTTCTAGTGTTAAAGCGCAATAGCCCGCCGTTTCTGGATTTCTGGGAACTTCCAGGAGGCCTTATTCGACAAGATATCGGCCAAAGAGGAGAATCGGCGGATGATGCTGCACTCCGTGAACTCAATAGAGCAACTGGACTGACTGGAGCTTCGTTGAGGTACCTTGAGCAGCTTGGAACGTATGGGGATCCAGATCGAGATCCTAGAGAGGAACGCACGATAACTATCGCCTACGTGGGTATCGGCGCCAATATAGCGGAGCCTCCAGAGCAAAGCGGAGCATCTTTTATCCCCGTCAGTTACGTCCAAGACGAACTTTCAAACAAACTTGCCTTCGATCACAGCGCAATATTGTCCGATGCTATTTCTAAAATCCGAATGGGAGTTGAATATTCAAGGCTTGCTTCGGGGTTCTGTACTTCCTCTTTCACGGTCTCAGATTTAAGACATATTCACGAAACAATTCTGGGGAAGAAACTGGATCCTGGTAATTTCCAGAAGAAAGTCTTAGCAGCGGAAGGGTACTTGACAGAAGCTGGCGAGTCCGAAAGAGCCACAGCGACACGCGGTCGTCCAGCAAGGCTCTACAATGCCGTACCCTGTTTTAACTTAGGCAACTAGTTCAACTACCTTCAGGAAATTTTTGGCACCATAAGTAGTGTTTTAATGTAAATTCGGCACACTATGTGAATGCGTGTTCCTAGAAGTCTGTATTTCGCAATGTTTAGCTTTACAGCTTCTATAGGCGTTATTTTTGGCCTTATCGCTTCGCTGCAAGACGACTTGGGGTTCGCTAATAGTGCGTTGGGCTTGATTGCCGCAGCTTCTTTCTTTGCATCATTTATCGGGCAGCTCTTTTTAGCTCCGCTTGCCGATCGAGGAAAGACGAAACCCCTATTGCTCTTTTCAGTAATTCTCGCTGTATTTGGAACTCTCTGGTTCGCTCTAGCTTCGTCGGTTTGGGAGTTAACAATGGCTCGGGCTTTAACGGGGCTAGGCTTCGGGGCATTTGCGCCCGCAGCGCGAGCTATTGTGTCGAACATTGATGCTTCTCGCGCTGGTGAGCGTTTGGGAAGGTTGGCGGCCATAGAGACTTCTGGATTTGTGACGGGACCCGTTATCGGCGCAGCACTAAATGAGATTTGGGGTATCGATGCGCCCTTCATTTTTCTATCTGCATTCCTTATTTGCATGTTGCCAGGGTTGATCAGGGTCAATATTTCTGTTGAAAGGAAGACCCCTCAAGAGTATCGACGCTCTACTGCAAAGGTGATTGTTAAGCGAAAGGAGGCGGCGGGGGCGGTATTGCTTGGTGCCGCAATGTTTTTCCCAGCGGGCATGTATGAGGCTATTTGGGCGCGATTTATGGAGGATCTGGGTGCTAGTACCCTTTTTGTGGGTATCAGTCTAACGATGTATGGAATTCCCTTTGCGTTTACAGCGAGTACAGCGGGTAAATTTATTGACCGTATTGGGCCTTGGCGGGCTGCTATTTTCGGAATCTCAGTTATTATCCCGATGACTTTTATTTACGGCTTTCTTACTTCACCTTGGCTGTTGATGGGGCTGGCGATGGTTGAAGCTATAGGGCAGGGTGTCGGTGCTCCTGCATGTCAAGCAGCCATGGTTAAAGCTACGCGAGAGCATGAACGTGCTACGGGGCAAGGCATGGTTGGGGCTGCTAGCACTTTGGGGGGTGGAATCGCAGCTCTTATTGCCGCCCCTCTTTATGCGGGCCCGGGGCCGGAAGAAACTTTCATGATTGTTGCTTGTGTGGTCGCAGTACTGGGTGTCGCAGCGATCCGCCTAGGAAGAGATCAAACACCGATTGTAAGCATTGTCCAGCCATGACTCGTATTGTCGGGGTCTACAACGCTGATGGGTCCATTCTCGGCGAATTCAATTTCGCAATCGGGAAGGTCATCGGAAGGAGAGATTGTGGGTTATGTGATTTAACGCACGGTTGGAATCCGTTCGGAAAGCCATCATGGAGGAATGCTTGTTCCGCAAGCAGTGTCGAGATTGAACTCGTTCACCGAAATGAGCTTACGAGTGACCAGAATGAAGTTGCAGGAGATTTACCAGCAGTAATCACGCTACTTGATGGAACATGGAGGAAACTTATGTCGGGAGATGAGATCTCTTCTTTCAAAGGCAACGGTTCTGGATTTCTAGCTGAGATCGAACGTCTAGTCAGCGAGTTATAACATCCCTGTTTTCTTTCACAATGGCAAATCTTAAAATGGCGTTTCTGATGCTATTGAGCCACAATTGGTTGAACGAAGGAGATTTGGGTGTTTATTGATTTCACTGATGAACAAAAGGCGCTCCGTGAAGAATTGCGCGAATACTATGCAAATCTCATTACCCCAGAGATCTTCGAATTACAGAAACAGGAAGAGGGCACAGGGCCGGTCCGAAGAAAACTTGTAGAACAGCTGGGAGAAGATGGCTGGATCGCTATGGGCTGGCCTGAAGAATACGGCGGTCAAGGGAAAAGCGCTATTGAACAGTTTATTTTTTACGACGAGACAATGCGTGTCGGTTCGCCAGCTCCGATGCTCACAATTAATACTGTGGGCCCAACGATTATGGAGTATGGAACCGATCAGCAAAAAGAGTTCTTCCTTCCACAGATTGCAGCTGGAAAATTACATTTTTGCATTGGTTATAGTGAGCCTGATGCTGGAACAGATCTTGCGTCCTTAACAACACGAGCGGTGCGTGACGGTGATGAATATGTCATCAATGGGCAAAAGACCTGGACGAGTCTTGCTTTAGGCTGCGATTACATTTGGTTAGCGGCACGAACTGACCCTGATGTCTCTAAACATAAGGGAATCTCATTATTTGCCATTCCCATCGATACGCCCGGCATTACGATCGAACCCCTATCTCTTCTTTCAACGCATAACATCAATCACACATTCTTCGACGATGTCCGTGTCCCAGCATCAAGCATTATTGGTGAAGAGAACCATGGCTGGCGGCTCATCACCAGCCAGCTAAATAGAGAACGAGTCACACTATGTTCCTCAGCGATGATTGAACGCTGTATCGAAGAAGCCCTCGACTGGGCAAAGAACAACCATCGTCCGGATGGAACAAAGATGATTGATATCCCCTGGGTCCGCCGAAACCTTGCCGAAGTGACCGCCGAACTTGAATTCCTGCGATTATTGAACTGGAAAGTAGCATGGAGTGTCGCCACAAAGCATCTCGATGTTGCTGACTCTTCCTCAGTGAAAGTTTACGGAACAGAATTTTACACACGAGCATTTCGAAAACTGATGCAGATATATAACGAGGTGGCCTATCTTGTCTCCGAAAACCCTGAAGAGGACAGCCGACTAGAGTCTCTCTACCGTTCACTAGTAATCCTCACCTTCGGGGGCGGTACCAATGAGATGCAAAGGGATTTAATCACGATGTTTGGCATGGGGTTCCCCCGGGCAGATCGGTAGGGCGGAGATATGGATTTTGATTTTTCTGAAGAACAGCAAGAAATTAGCAATCTCACTCGCCAGATCTTCGAAGACAAGGTAACCCATGAACGTCTTCGGGAAATAGAACAGAACAGCCTATCTTTTGATACTGCACTATGGGAAACGTTGGCTAAATCCGGAATTGTTGGAGCAGGCATCTCAGAGAGTTTCGGTGGCGCAGGCTTAAGCTTCCTAAGTATCACTGCTGTCCTAGAGCTGATTGGCGAATTCGCGGCACCTGTTCCTCTCCTTGAAACCGTAGTTATGGGAGCCTTACCTATTCAAGAATTTGGAACAGATGCTCAGCGAAATGAGTTACTCCCACGCATCTCTTCTGGCGAGCTAGTACTAACAGCAGGACTTGTACCAGGTGACACGGTGCTCGTCGATGACGGCAAATTATCCGGCCGGATTGATTACGTCCCGTATGGTTTAGAAGCGGAAATTATCCTGATACCAACTGAGGACGGGATGCACCTCATAAACACTTCTTCTGCTGGTGTTGATCGTACCCTTCGGGAAACAACGATGGGGCAGCGGCAGGCAATGATCACCCTTGATCAAGCCGCAGGTGACCGTTTAGGTTCAGCTTCGACGACAACGGTACTCAATTGGATCCGGCTACGTGTTGAATCGGGGATTTGTTCGATACTTTCAGGTACCTGTAAGGCTTCATTAAATTTAGCTGCTGAGTACACAAAAATTCGCCACCAGTTCGATCGGCCCATTGCCACCTTTCAGGCCGTAAGCCAAAGGGCAGGAGACGCCTATATCGACACAGAGGCAGTTCGCCTGACATCGCGACAAGCTGCATGGAGGGTCGATGCGGGCAAGCCGGCAGAAGAAAAAGTCGCTATCGCTCGATGGTGGGCATCCGAAGCAGGATTTCGCGTTGTGCATGCAGCCACACACCTTCATGGCGGGGTCGGAGTGGACAGAGATTACCCCCTTCATAGATTCTTTCTCATGGCTCGACAATTGGAACTTACGCTTGGAAACAGCGAAGAGCAGTTGCTCCTTTTAGGAGATCTAATTGCAGATTCCGCATAATTAACCTTTACGTATTTTGCGGAGACTATTACCATGGGGACATGGACCTAACAGAAAATAGAGATGAATGTACTTGCGGGCCTACGTGCGAGTGCACAGCAGAATCGAACTGCGGCTGTCGCTGCTGGGCAAACGATTAGGAATTACCGCTTAGATTAATTAGGAATTGTTACGCTAATTGTGGCGCGAGAGTTCCCGCTAAGTAAACAAGATAGGCAAATTGCTCTTCTGTGAGTTCTCCGCTGCTGCGATGGACGACAAGGCCTTCGCCATCTACGAGAACCCAAAAGGGAAATCCGGTCAGCCCGTATGCTGCAGCTATTGTCTTTTCGGGACTGTCGACAAGTACTTGCGTTGGCCAGTTTTCTGCTTCAAACCATTCAGATGGTGGGTAGTTTGGTGTCCCTTCACGAACTGACGTTGAGATAGCTACTACCTCAACACCATTAGGGAGACTGTTCTCATTTAACCATTGGGCTACTCTGGGGACTTCTCGCTGGCAGTGCGGGCACCAATGTGCAAAGAAACCGATGAGCCGAATTGTTCCATCATCTGGTCGGATCTCGACCATTTCTGCGCTGGTATTTGGTTGGGCTTTAAATCCTGGAGCGACATGTCCGACACTCTCGTCAGGGGGAAGCGCTTCGCCAATGATTTCGAC
>PAYW01000039.1 GCA_002715425.1 Actinomycetota bacterium
AGTGGTTTAGGGATGCTTGTTGTTCTAATGTATTTCCCCGGAGGATTGATATCCCTTTTACATAACGCACGCGACACAATGCTTACATGGATGGCAAATAAAACAGATTGGTCACCTTCCTATAAAGGGCAATCAGATGCAATCTGGACACGTACCCCAGATAAGAGACACAGAAAACAGGACCGGCCGGCGTTGGAGACATCAAATGTGTCAGTTCGTTTTGGCGGTCGACTAGCTGTATCAAATGTTTCAGTTAATGTGCAACAAGGAGAGATCGTCGGACTCATCGGCACAAATGGGGCTGGCAAAACCACATTAATGAATGCTATTTCAGGTTTCGTTCCATCCGAAGGTGAAATTACACTCCACGGAACTTCGATACACAATCGTGCAAGCCATACTCGCGCAAGACAAGGCATTGGACGAGCCTTCCAAAATGCGAAACTCTTCGGAAGCCTTACCGCACGTGAAACAATTATGACAGCGCTTGAAGCCCGTGAACGATCACTCCTACTGCCGTCAATGCTTGGAGTTCCTCCATCACCATTTGTAGAACGAAAAAAGAAAGCCGAGGCCGAAGAGATCATTCACTACCTTGGGTTAGGAAGATATGCGGACCAGCTTATCTCCGAACTATCTACTGGGACGAGACGGATCGTGGAACTTGGATCACTAATCGCACTCGACACCCAATTAATGCTTCTTGACGAACCCACTGCTGGAGTAGCGCAAAAAGAAACCGAAGCTTTTGGTCCTCTTATCCGAGCTATACAGAAAGAACTAGGGAGCTCTATTCTTCTTATTGAGCATGATATGCCTATGGTGATGTCGATTAGTGACAGAATATATTGTCTCGAATCAGGGTCGGTTATTGCCGAAGGTTTACCTGAGACCGTCCGGAATGATCCGAATGTTATCGCTTCATATCTCGGGACCGATGAACGTGCTATTCAGCGAAGTGGCGATGGATCAGCGTAACTTTTGATCCCAAAAACCACTGTTACTGGGATTAATTTCTATTCCGCATAAAAATAGTTGAGGGGCAGCTTTCGCCGCCCCTCACTTAACTTAATTTTTGATTTAGTTTTCGATTTTAAACCATTCACCCGTAACAGGTATCCAACAGTTAACTGGAGCAGGGCATCCATTGAATGTTCCATCAGCTCCCTTTTGAATACTTCTTGATGCAAGTGTAAATTCTACAGCTTGCATTTGCGTTGAAAAGTAATTCTTACCAGGGCCGAAAGCACCTTCTCCATTGGAACGGAAGGCCTGAGGTCCAGAAAGCTGACGCAATGCCTCAGCGAAAGAATCTCTCGTCGGGTTAACCCCAGCATTTTCAAGAGCTTCTTTAATCAAATACTGCATAGTGCACTCACCAGGTGCATAGTCTGAATTGAGAAGTTCTCCGTCAGCTGTTTCCAATCCAACCTCACCAGATGGTGCTCCTTTATCGCTCTTACCTTCAAAGATTGGGAAATGATCTATCCATTCTTGACGGCATTGCGCTTCGAAAGCATCATCGTCTCCAACTCCACCATCTGGACTTGCATAAGAGTCATATGACGTAACACAGATAGCTCCTTCTGCTGCTGGATCAGTTCGGCTTGCTCCAAATGGTGTGCAATTCGAAGATGCAGAATCAAGTATTGTCCGGTCCCAGGATGGTTGTAATTTTCCAACTTCTCCCCAGAATCCGGTGGCATATATAAACGGTAGAATAACGAACACATGATCTACACTTTCAGCAGTAAACTGTGCGACTGCGGCTGCGCCTTCTGCGTTGGCTGCAGCGTTATCACCGCTTAGTGTGTTGACTGTAATCGTGGTCGTTGAATATCCAGCTCCTTCAAGAATACTTACTGCTGACTCCCCAGCTGCTGCGATTGGAGGGTTCGTTGAGTCTAAGATACCTACTTTAGAACCAGCTGGAATTAGGCCTTGATCCACTATCAGTTGAGCTCCTGCTTCTCCAGCGATTTCGGATGGAGGATTCAGCGAGAACAAACGATTTGGTGCTGCATCAATCATTGCTTGTGATGCAACTTCCCCGTAGAAGAAGGTCGTGTCATTATCTTCAGTAAAACATGGAATAAATGCCTGACTGAAACCAGATGCATTAATAGCCATGAACACTTGCTCGTCAAGCACTGCTTCTGTACAGGATTGTTCCATTGTCGCTGGGCTTAGAGGGTCCCATGTGATTTGTACCCCTTCAACCATTCTTCCGTTAATACCACCGGCAGCATTCCACTCATCAAAATACTTTGTAAAACGTTCAGATAGATGATCTGTATCAAGTGCTGCAGGAAGCGGATACCCGATATCTATCAGCCCCTGTAAGTCGGAAACAATGACACCTATTTTGATGGTGTCTTCCGTAATTCCAACATCTGATGCCGTTCGTTCTTCCTCAGCTGGAGCTTCTTCCTCAGCTGGAGCTTCTTCCTCAGCTGGAGCTTCCTCTTCAGCTGGAGCTTCTTCCTCAGCTGGAGCTTCTTCCTCAGCAGCAGTTGAAGAAGCCGAAGACTCTTCGGTTGAGCTGGCACTCGAACCATCGTCATCATCCCCGCAACTTGCGACAACTAAAACAAAACTCAATAAGACAGCTAGAAGCTGTAGTAATCGTTTATTCATTTCCCCCCCTTTTGGCGAAACAACTAACAAATTAATAGAACTATTAAAATGCGATACCTGCAGATTAGTGTCCTGAACTCAAAAGGTAAAATATTGCCTGTTTTACTTCGGTTTATGAAATCGCCGAAAAGTTTTTAAATTGACTTTCCACCATCAAAATCTCAAACGGACATAGCAATACGATTGATACCTATTTGTTTGATCAGGAAAACCTACCTTCCGTTATGGGTTACCTTCTCGACAAAAGAAAAACTAGCGAAAAGAATGGTTTGAACTAGATAGCAACCTATTCCCATAAGCCAAGTTATTTGTAGGCCATCTAAAACCTCATTGGAAGATCGATCAGGATTACCAATTATTGTAAAGGCAAGGGCAACACCTAAAGCTAAAGAAAGCTGGAAAATAGTTGTCCTTCCTGCTCCGGCCATTGCGAATTGGTCTCGGGGAACATCTTTCATAGTCGCTCCAATGATTTGGGCAAAACCTAAGCCAGCCGCAATTCCAATAAGGAGGCCAGGTAGTAAAACGCCTTTAAAAAAATCCGGCTCCAGTCCTGTCCAAAATAAATGGCAAAGTAGCCCCCCTACTCCACAAAGTCCACCAACAGTAAGTAGCGGCCCATTTCCTACTCGTTCTGCCATCTTCCCTGCAGGTGGAGAAATGATGGCACAAAGCATCGGCCCTGGAGCTATAGCAAAACCGGTCTTTAACACAGACCACTCCCAGACTCCCTGAAGAAAGGTAGGAAGGGAAATAAGCCATGAAAAAAAAGCAACGATAAAGAAAACTGTGCCGATACTACCAATTCTAAAAGAACGTATCTGAAACAATTTAAGATCAAATAAAGGCGCAGAATGCTTACGAGATCTAACTACAAACGCAAATACTAGGACAGCAGCAATTAGGAAAGTTATAAGTAGGCTTAGAGATCCCCAGCCCCAATTATTTCCTTGAGTTATCGCGAAGATAGCTGTACCAACACCAATTGACGCAAGCGGGACACCTAATAGATCTACTCGTGTGGATGCGGCGGCACTAGTACTTTCTTCAACCCACCGAGGACCAAATACCAGAACTAGGGCTGCCACGGGAACATTAATAAAAAACACTGCCTGCCAATCAAAAGCGTCAACAAGTAACGCTCCCACTGTCGGCCCAAGTGCAGCGGCAAGTCCACCTGTTGCCCCCCAGATACCAATAGCTGTTTGTATACGAGTTGGCGGAAAAGCCGCAAGAAGAAGTGCGAGTCCAGCCGGGTATTGCATCGCCCCACCGATTGCTTGGAACACTCGTACCGCAATGAGGAAGTTTGCCGAGGGAGATAACGCTGCCGCAAATGAAGCTATGCAGAAGATGAACAACCCACTAAAGAATAATTTCTTTCTTCCGTAACGGTCAGCGAGCCATCCAGAAACCAAGAGAAGTGATGCCACCCCGATGGTGTATGCATTAACCACCCATGACAGTTTTGTTTCTGATGCTTCTGGAAAACCAGCTCGTAATTGTGGCAACGCTAATGAGATAATCGATGTCTCAATTGCGATCATGAAAGAAGCCACGGAAGCTATAGCTAATGTAAGCCAAGCTTTTCGGGGAACAAACGTGGTTTCTGCATCCATCAAAACCCTCCCGGTTTCTGAATAGTCCATTTAAGCTAAGCTTTCGGTTCGCTAGGCCACCATACACCTTCTCAGTTACGAATTCGCCTTATGGAAATTAGGTTCTCGAACCTTCCTGCGGGTTCATGTTTAATGTTTCTAAGGTCAAAGGCTCTATTTGCTTATAGGATCTTTCAAATGGGTCCATTAGGCGAATTAAGCAGATCAATTAAAGGAAAAGTCGCTATCGTCACTGGGGCAGCCAGCGGAATGGGCCGAGCAACGGCTCATCTATTCTCCGATGAAGGCGCTTTGGTTGCTTTGTGCGATGTTAATCAAACGGGACTTGAGCAAACATTTAACGAGATCAAAGATTCAGGAGGAACAGCAAAAAGATATGTCGTTGATCTTCAGAGGCGAGAAGCTGCGTCCGAACTAGTCGATCAAGTTCGATCTGATTTAGGGCCTATAGATATTTTGGTTAATAATGCCGGCATTAGCCTAGGAGGACCAATTGATAGCCCAAATTTCGAAGATCTATGGGAAGCTACTTTTACTGTGAACCTTGATGCTCAGATGCGTCTAATACGAGCCTGTCTTGATGACCTCCGTCGGGACCAGCAAGGAAGAGTTGTGAACATTGCTAGCACCGAAGGGCTCGGCGGTTCTGCTGGAATTAGTCCTTATACGGCTTCTAAGCACGGTGTAGTTGGTTTAACCAAAGCATTAGCTGTTGAGCTTGGACCATCGGGTGTAACAATAAATGCGGTCTGCCCAGGTCCAATACACACGGGGATGACTAAGAAAATACCTTCAGAATCTAAAGAAACCTTTGCTCGACGTAAAACAGCTCTTCGACGGTTTGGAGACCCGGAAGAAGTCGCCCACATAACGCTATCTCTTGTTTTGCCTGCTGCTTCATATATCACTGGCGCTGCGATACCTGTTGATGGCGGTTTATTCGCACGGAATAATTGATTCGATTAGCTCATGGCAATAGAGAATACTGACGAGATTTCTCTTCTTCAGCAGCGCACTCTGAGAACCCTAGTAGCTGGATTAATACCTGCTGGGGCTGGAATGACTGCTGCGTATTCGGCTGCTGCTGTGCTTGGTGAAGAGTTAACGAACTCTGAAACGCTCGGGGGACTTGCTGCAGCCAGTGCAACGGTGGGGTCGGCATTTGCCACCTTATGGCTGGCGCGCCTGATGGTAACTTATGGGAGGCGCCCAGGGCTTTTAATGGGGTACGTAACTGCATCAGTTGGCTCGCTCATCGCAATGATTGCAGCTCTTACAAGCTTGTATCTTCTCTTGATTCCAGGTCTTCTTGGGGTCGGCGTAGGAAGCGCTTCTAGCTTAGCGGCACGTTTTGCAGCAGCAGATCTCGCCTCCCCTGAACACAGGGCACGAGCTATCGGAACTTTAGTTTGGTCTTCTACAATTGGTGCAGTCTTAGGACCAACGGTCGGTTTCGGCCCTGCTAAAAGGCTTGCAAAGTTCATCAGTATTCCTGAATTAGCAGGCCCATATCTAATCTCTGCCATACTTTTCGCAATCTCTGCAACAATCATCCACCTGTGGTTACGTCCTGACCCTCTTGTCGTCTCAGGCGGATTAGGTACTTCAAAAAAAGAGCGGGGATTTAAAGAGGCGCTCACATCTATCGCAGGGTCTTCAATCGGGAAGCTCGCTGTAGCCTCGATGGCTACAGGCCACATTGTCATGGTAGGTGTGATGACAATGACTCCGTTACATATGAACGATGGAGGGCATGAATTAGAGATCATCGGGTTCGTAATTTCACTTCATATTATAGGAATGTACGCAGCGGCTCCTGCCATAGGTTGGCTCGTAGACCGCGTCACAGCTGGTCCTATTTTGGCAACAGGTGGAGTCATGTTATTTATCGGTTCGGAAATGGCATCACACACTGAACCAAGCGAAAGCGCTGGAGTTTTTATCGGACTATTCCTAATAGGTTTAGGTTGGAGTTGTGGGCTTATCGCTTCTTCTGCTCTACTCACAAATGAATTTGAGGGATCCATCCGAGTCAGAGTTCAGGGATTAGCAGATACCATCATGTCTGCTTCTGGTGGAGCTGCCGGCTTAGGGTCAGGATTAATGGTTTCAATGACGGATTACAAAACCCTCTGCCATTACGTAGCCTTCATCGGCTTAGTCCCCGTATTAGGCTTCCTACTTCTTATTTTCCGCACGTACAAAATACGAAATGCTAAATAGGCAAAAATTGATCATACGCCGCCGTTAGCTTCCATAATTTCTCGTATTTCGATTAACGGTTCTATGGAAAGAAATTAGATAAGGCTGGGAGTTGGGTTCTCGATTTCGAGAAGTGTCGCCAGTGATTGGGTTACCATATTCCCTACTGCTGGGTTCATTTCTGGAGGGAACAGGCCAATATTCGTTAATCTGTCACCTAGGCGAATGAAGATAGCGCAGAAGCGCATGACAGCGAATACTTCCCAATAGTGAGGATTCCTAACTTCTCGACCAGAAACTTTCTCATAATACGCTGCCTGCTCTTCTCTAGTCGGGTAGCCAGAAAGTCGTTCAACGCCGACATCATCAAAGGACATTCTGTCAAACATTAACCACCAACCTAAATCTGCTTCTGTGGGGCTGAGAGCACAAGCTTCCCAATCCACGACAGCTGCCGGGGCGTAGTCTTGCCAAATAATATTTCCTAATCTGGCGTCTCCCCAGCTCAAGCCAATCCGGTCATCCAAAGGGTCATTATCTGCTAGCCAATCAAATGCATATGCCATCACTGGGTGGTCTCGTCCGGCTAATTCCTTTTCAACATACTTTCTGTAGATTTCGATTTGTTTCGCCTGTGTTGGTTCTTCCTGGCACGGATTTAACCAATCTAATCCCGCTGATTTCCAATCAATCTGATGAATTCCCGACATGGCCTCTAACCCGGTTTGTACCATTTGTGTTCGCTGTTGATCTGTTGCTTCATCAACGACAAAGCCCTCCTCCGTATATCTAGGTCGATCAGATGGGATTTTCCCATCTACATGAACCATCACGAAAAAAGGTAACCCGAGGTATGTACTTGGTTGGACCTTGCCGATAATGGGAAGGGGAACATCGCTATTGTCCTTAACAGTGCTCATGACACGTTGTTGTAAATCGACTGAAACGTCGCATTCTGGTGTTTGGACTGGAAACATGCCGCCATCTTCTGGCTCTATTCGCGCCACATATCGACCCTCATTTCTTCCATCATCCGTATCAGAAGAAATATTGAAGAAAACTGTTTCATTGGAGAATCCCGTTGCTACGGGAATATCGATCTCGCCTATTTCTATATTTTTGTGTTCTGGATGCGAATCTTGGAACCAGTTGAGGAGGCCTTCGCCATACTTGCTTCTATCAATATGAAATTTTGGAGCGTTTGAGGTGTCTTCCATAGGTATCTCTTATTAAGTGTGGACTGCGCTTTTGTTTTTTTTAAACTGCAGAACTGAATAGCGTTAGATTCCTGCCGTTAACACAGCCTTAGAATCTTTTGAGTAGTAATCGGCTTTAGGGTCGTATTTAATCCCGCCTTCTTCTTCCCAACGTCGCAGTTCAGCTCTTCCGACTACAAACCAATGGACTTCATCTGGTCCATCAGCGAGGCGGAGGGTTCGCTGACTGGTGTACATATCTGCTAGCGGTGTCCATTGCGATACACCTGCTGCTCCATGAAATTGAATCGCTTCATCAATGATGTGACATACACGAATTGGAACCATAGCTTTCACTGCACTCACCCAAACTCGTGCAGCTTCGTTACCTAACTCATCCATAGCTTTTGCCGCTGTTAAGACCATACGTCGCATAGATTCAATTTCTATTCTTGCTTTAGCGATCACTTCAATATTTTTTCCTAGGCTTGCTATGGGTTTTCCAAAAGCTTCTCGGGTTAGTCCACGTTTTACCATCATTTCAATTGCTCGTTCGGCTGCCCCGATTGATCTCATACAGTGATGTATTCTTCCGGGACCTAGCCTCACTTGAGAAATTTCGAATCCTCTTCCCTCTCCAAGAAGAATATTGTCTTTCGGTACGCGACAATCATTAAATCGAAGATGCATATGGCCGTGTGGTGCATCATCTTTCCCAAAGACATGGCATGGTCCAAGTATTTCCACTCCTGGATTGTCCATAGGGACAAGAATTTGTGATTGACGTTTATGCGGTGGCCCATCAGGGTTAGTTTGAACCATGCATATCATGATTTTACAGCGTGGATCTCCAGCTCCTGAAATGTAAAATTTCTCTCCATTAATAACCCATTCGTCGCCATCAAGGATTGCGCTGCAGGAAATATTCTTAGCATCTGATGAGGGGATATCAGGTTCTGTCATCGCATAGGCTGATCGGATCTCACCGTTAAGAAGAGGCGTTAACCACTGTTCTTTCTGCTCCGGAGTTCCTACGCGTTCAAGGACTTCCATGTTCCCAGTATCTGGGGCAGAACAGTTAAGGCTTTGTGAAGCAATAGGGTTTTTCCCTAGTTCTGTAGCTATATATGCATAGTCAAGGTTTTTTAGTCCTTCTCCTGTTTCAGCATCTGGAAGAAAGAAATTCCAAAGCCCTTGTTCCTTCGCCTTGGCTTTGATTGAATCTAATAGCTCCAGTTGGCCTTCTCCGTATCCCCAACGTTCTTCTCGGCCTTCACCGAGACGAAAAAATTCTTTGGTATGGGGGTCTACTTCTTCCGCAATAAATTTTGTCACTGCGTCAAAGAGTGGTCGGACTTCTTCCGACATCCTAAGATCAAACATTTCGGGTGTTGTTTCTAAGCCAGCCATTGTTCCTCCGATAAGAATTTACCTATTCACCTTATGTCTATCTTGCCCAGATCCGCTAGATAAGAAGAAACGAATAGAAGAAATTTTAAATTCTTTCTGACTTAGCGCTAGTTTCTATAAGAAGCACAGAAGACGCAGAAAGTAGTTAGGTATACGTATGAGTAACCGCAGCGACACAATACCAGCATTAGAAAACTGTTTTAATGAGTTTGAATCACTTATTTCAAACCTCAATGAATCTGATTGGCAAAGACAATCGCTTTGCCCCGATTGGGATGTAAAAGGGGTCGTCACCCACCTCGCTGGTATAGAAAATCTCTTGTTAGACTGGGTGCCTCAGAACGCTGACGAATGGCCGCCTTTCCCGAAAATGGCTGAATTTGAAAGCGAAGCTGAAAGTCTCAAGGCAATAGACCTTTTTGACCGTTCAATTACTATTTTGAATGACCGCCGTAAGGAATTAGCTGGACTGAGTGACGAAACATGGAACTTAGAATGCATGACACCAGTTGGACCTGGCACGTATGGGCGCTTTATGAATATCCGTATTTTTGATTTTTGGGTTCATCAGAGGGACATGACTCTTCCGCTAGGTATAGAAACAAATGACTCTGGCACCCATGCCAACATTGCACTTGATGAAGTCCATGGTTCTTTGGGATATATCGTTGGGAAAAAAATTGGCCTGCCAGAAGGAATGAGTATCAGATTCCGATTAACCGGAGCCATCGAGCGCGAGATGTTCGTCAATGTTGATGGACGAGCGCAGGTGGTTGATGAGATTGATTCTCCTTCGGTCGAGCTAGTGGCAGATAGTACAAGTTTCATAATGCTTGCCTGTGGAAGAGTGAACCCGCAGGAAGAAATCGATGCTGGACGTATTTCATGGTTAGGTGATGAAGAGTGGGGAGAGAAAGCAGCTCGGAATCTTCGATTTACCATGTAAACAAAAAGCGCATCACTTTCTGATTTCGATTTGGAGAATGCGCTGATGGCGGTAATGTCAAACTGTGGCTCTTAGAGAAACAAACCTTGACAAACTCGATAGAGGATCCTTTGACGTTCTTATTGTCGGAGGTGGAATTAATGGCGCAGTCTCTGCTGCAGCTCTTTCTGCTCGCGGTGCTTCTGTTGCTCTGATAGACCGTGGTGATTTTGCAGGTTTTACCAGTCAAGAATCATCAAATCTTGTTTGGGGTGGAATCAAATACCTAGAAAACTACGAATTCCCGCTTGTACGTAAACTTTGCATGAGCCGGAATCGACTTATGCGCGCATATCCTGCCAATGTTAAAGAAATAGGTTTTCTTGGAGTTCTAGGAGAAACCGCACCATTTCCGCCTTGGGTAGTCGGTGTGGGCGCCTTTGCTTACTGGGGAATTGGAAATTTTAAAACTAACGCCCCTCGTCCAATGAGCCCAGAGACTGTTGAACGGATAGAACCAATAATTAACACTGTTGGGACTGCTGGAGGAATCGAATACGCAGACGCATACTTGAAAGACAACGATGCAAGATTCGTTTTCAGCTTTATTCGCTCTGCGATGGACGTTGGAGCTGTAGCGGCAAATTATGTGGAATTAGAAAATGCTGAGCGTGTAAAAGGTAACTGGCATGCCCAACTTCGAGATCGTGAAAGCGGAATGCCGATTAATCTCGAAGCAAAAGTCGTTGTGAACGCTGCCGGGCCTTTTCTTGATGGGTTGAATAAAACATGGAATACCCATACCCGCCATCAAATTGTTTATTCGAAAGGCGTGCATCTTGTTGTAGATCAGTTAACTCCTAACGAGCGTGTTCTAGCTTTTTTCGATGACGACCAGCGTCTTTTCTACGTCATACCTATGGGAAATCGCTCTGTGATAGGAACAACTGATACAAGAGTTGACGACCCGCATACAGAAGTTACTGAAAATGATAGGGATTTCCTTCTGGAACAGGTCAATAATCGATTAGACCTTAATTCCCCCCTATCGAAGGACGACATAATTGCTGAACGATCTGGAGTGCGGCCGCTTGTTATTCGGAGACAATCAAAGGCATTAAAAAATATCGACTGGACGGCGCTATCCCGCAAACATGAAGTAGAGGTAGACCATGCAAAGCAAGTTGTATCGATTTTCGGTGGAAAATTAACAGATTGTTTAAATGTTGGTGAAGAAGTCACTGCGGCAGTAGAAACTCTGGGAATACGATTAAGTCCTGATAGACAACGCTGGTATGGAGAGCCAGGTCGAGAGTCAAGAAGAACTTTTTTTAGACAGACTCGGGGAATGCGTCTTGATGACTTACGAGACAGAACTGACGCTGAACCTTTATCAGAACGTTTATGGAGGCGGTATGGACGTAGAGCTTTTGAAATGCTTGACCATATTCGAGAAGACCCTTCAATGGCAGAAGATATTCTAGGTTCTTCCGACTACCTTCGAGTGGAACTCCATAACACAGCAAGCACAGAAATGATCGTTCACCTCGATGACTTCCTGAGACGGCGAAGCAAAATTTCTTTAATTACCAGACAAGAGGATATTCAGAATTCTAAGGGACTGAACGAAGTTGGATCTATTTTGTTTGGGACAGATGCTCAAACAAAACTAGATGAATACTTCAGTTCAAACTCTTCTCCAATAAATCCACCCAAATAGCAGACTAATCTGGAAGTTATTCTAAAAATTCAGGTTCATCCCGAAGAAGTTCTTCCCACCATGGCTGAAATTGAAACCACCCTGCCAGGTCATGGCCCTGTTGTTCATAACCAGATGTGGCAAGATCATCGGGGATCTCTATTGGATCTCCTGAAGATTCAGCGAGAATCTGACTTTGGCACGTTCGTTCTAATGCAACAAACCACCAAATTGCGGCATCAACACTTCCACCAGTGGTGATAAGCCCATGATTTTGATGAATGAGCGCTTTCTTATCACCTAATGCAGTTGCCATGGCCTGTCCAACTTCTGCATCTAGGACAACAGCCCCACTTCCAACTGAGCATAGGGCAACATCGTTAAAGAACATTGTGTCATCCTGAGTGATCATCTTGAGAGGCTTACCTAAACTGGAGAACGTCCGCCCATACATGGAATGACAATGCGCTGCGGCCAAAATATCTGGTCGGGCGTCATGTAATTGCGAATGGATAGCAAAAGCGGCAGCATTTACAGGCTTATCTCCCTGAACGACTTCCCCATTCTGATCTACACAAATAAGATCTGAGACCTTCATAAGTTTAAAGTTCTTACCGAAAGGATTAACCCAAAATCTATCTGGATATTCGGGGTCGCGAACGGTTACGTGCCCAGCTACTCCTTCAGCAAGTCGGAGTCTTCCAAGGATCCTTAATCCAGCGGCTAGCCGCTGTTTCCTATGGAGACGTTCCTCCTCGAAATTTTCAACGGAATCTGGTCCTGAGGGGACAAGTCCAGATATGGAGAATGCTTCTTTCACTTCGTCAAAGCCCTTAGTTTCTTCTTCTGGCTTTAGATCTGTCATATTTGACCTTCCCTAGGGAGATCTCCCCAAACTAACGTATCTACATAGTCTCTGTCATTTGATTGTATCAACTTACTTTATGCTCAGGTCTTGTGCTGGAGAAGGTGAACTAGGCTCTAGGGTTAAAGTGTGCCTTCAGATAGCGGACAAATTGAAAATCCAAAGTCTATTACTGACGTGGTGGGCCCTATCGACGACCGACTCGCTGATGCTATTCAGAATGAGCTTCAGTTATGGAAAAAAATCGACGCAAGCCTTGCCGACCCTTTCGCTTCTCTGGAAGAACTTGTATTTAGCGGAGGCAAAAGACTACGTCCTGCTTTTTTTTACTGGGCTCATGTTGGAGCCGGCGGTAATCCTAATTCATCTAAAGCTATAGACGTTGCAGCTGCTATTGAAATGTTGCACGCATTTGCATTGGCGCACGACGATGTTATGGATCGATCTGAAGCACGTCGCGGAGAACCATCGACCTGGCAACGTTTTGCGAATCTGCACAAGGACCATGATTGGCTCGGAAATTCCTTGCACTTCGGTGAGGCCGTAGCAATTCTAGTTGGAGATCTCGCTCATGTATTAGCCGACAAACTTATGAGTCACAGCTCTCCTATAGTTTCGCAACTGTGGGAAGAGTTACGTCTGGAGGTCAATATCGGTCAGTACCTTGATGTTCTATCTGGAGCGAAAGGAAAATTTGATCATCGATCCGCCAGAAAGATTCTCGAGTATAAAACTGGGCGTTACTCCGTTCAGAGGCCACTTCAGTTGGGGGCTGCTGTAGCTGGAAAATATGATGAGCTATGCAAGCCGCTTACTGATTTTGGGCAGCCTGTTGGAGTTGTCTTTCAACTTCGCGACGATATTTTGGGTGTATTTGGCAATGCGAAAAGGACTGGAAAACCAACTGGTGATGACCTTAGAGAAGGGAAACCAACTCCGCTGATGGCAGAAGCATTCGCTCAAGCATCGGAAAAGCAAAGAAGTATCCTCAGCAAGATAGGAAGTAATGACCTTAGCCATAAAGATATTTGTGATATTCAGGAAGTTGTTGAAGAGACTGGGGCAAAGAGTGTTATTGAGCAAGAAATTGAAGATCTGACTAATTCTGCTCTTGAAATTCTTTCAACAATCACTTTGGAGAAGAATGCTTCTGAAGCCCTCAGCGAGCTCGCACATTTTGTTGCGTATCGGACGTATTGAATCTGCTGAAGATTTAACCTTCACTGCGCCGATCGTGGCATTATGGATCTGTGGCTTTACGAAAACTTTCCTCAACTGATGCGTTCATAGTAACTGATTTAGATGATGTGCCGTCTTTCGGGATTGTCCGAAGCGCTCCAAAGATTCTTCAGGGAGGAGCGAAAGATCTTGCTAGGTCCATGACTTACTCTTTTGCGTCCTTTGAATTAAAGTTCGGTGGCGCGTCGGGAGGAATAAACGCTAAACCTGATGTGAGGATTGAAGCTGTCGAGTCCTTTATAAATGAGATACAAGAAGTTGTGCAAGATGGGAGTTTAGGATTAGATCCCGGAAAAGGTATTACTGCTGGCGGCTTTGATGCCTTAGCTGCTGTTGATGGTCGTAATGATATCCGGTTTGAGATCTTTGAGAAGAACCCTCTGCACGTGTTTCTTGCAGGGTTCGGTCCGGCGGAGTGTGCAGATCACCTTTTGGGACTAGATGGGAGAACAGTTGCAATTGAAGGCTTTGGTACTCATAGCGTAGTGATGGCGGAACTGTTAATAGAACGTGGAGCGAAAGTGGTTGGAATATCAACTCTTTCAGGTTCAATGAGCAATTCGGGTGGTTTCTCTGCCGAGGAGATTCGTGAAGGATGGGAGAATCGGGAAGTTAACTTTGTAACAGAAGAGGGTGAGGAAGCAGAACCCGCTTGGAAAATATTCCAATGCGAAGCTGACATACTTTTTGCTGGTTCGAAAATGGGGGCTGTAAACCATACGACAGCAGAAAAACTTGATATTAAGGCACTGATTCCTCATCAACCGATTCCCTTTACTACAAAGGCTTTGGCTGTTCTTCAAAAGAAAGATTGTATGGTCGTTCCTTGTTTTGTTCCGGTTGCAGGTCCACTTTTTTCATATTGGGTGGACGATGGAACTGAAATAGCGGACATAGTCTCGAAAGCATCATCAGAGATGAAATCAGCTTTAGATGAGGCAGCAGGACATGAGGATGGTCTTTTCTTAGGATCCTGCTATAGGGCAGAAGCGTTTTTGGCATCTTGGCAAAAAACCCTTCCATTTGGCCGTCCGTTGGGTAGCTAACTGTAGATTTTTAAAAATCTGCGGTACGGTTTATTAGACCTAACAATTGGGGGAACATGATAATTGTCACTGCGGTTCTATCATTTGAAACTGAATCTGATCGTGATGCTGCTGTTGCTGCCACGGCACAAGTTCAAAAAGCAACTCGAGATGAGGAGTCTGGTTGCGTAGCGTATTGTTTCGCTGCTGACCCATCGGAGCCGAACCATATCCAGGTCTATGAATTGTGGACAGATCCAGAGAGTCTTGCTGCTCATTTTGATCACCCTAATTACGCCGCAATGGTTGAAATCCTCCATAATTGTTCTGGTTATCTTGCTTCAGATAATCGTCTTTACCTAGCGGATGATCGAGGCCCAGTGTACGGAGACGGTGGAAAGTTCAGATTTGAGGCTGTTGCTGATCACAAATCAGCTGAGTAGAAAAAGTGTCTCGGATTATTGATATCCATGCTCATGTTGTTCTTCCTGAAACGTTTGGCGCTGCTGGCAAGTATGGCCCGGAGTTAGGAGATGAAGATCTTCTTCAAACTTTTCGAGTCGGGGATTACGTAATTCGAGTTCCCTACGTTGGAAGTGTTTTTATGGAAGTGGAAAAACGAATACAAGAGATGGACCAACTTGGAATAGATCTCCAAGTGCTTTCTCCCAATCCGTTAACTTTTTTCGGGGGTATCGATGCTGGTGAAGCGATTAACTTCGCGAAGTTATCAAATGATGCTATGGCAAACTTGGTAAGAACATATCCAGATCGTCTTCTTGGGACTATTTCTCTTCCGATACAGGATCCTGATGCTGCATGTTTAGAACTCCAAAGGGGAGTTCAAGAATTGGGACTAGTTGGTGGGTATATCGGAACGGATTATGGATTTACTTTGGATGATCCTTGTCTGGATGACTTTTACCGGACTGTTGTGGAACTTGATATTCCCTTGTTTATTCATCCTGCGACAAACAATGGATTACGGGGGTCTGCGGATTCGCGGTTGGGACGTTTCGGGCTTGAGCTGGTTGTCGGTTATGCCTACGAAGAGACTTTAGCCGTTGCTGCTCTCATTCTGGGTGGGGTGATGGATAGGCACCCAAATATTGACATCTGTGTTTCGCATGGGGGTGGTGCGATAACTTTTCTGGCCAAGCGTTTTGACTCAATGGCTTCTTTTCAAGGATATGAGTCAGATTTTGTTTTGGCTTTACGTTCTCTATGGTACGACTCACATTTGGAACCTGGTGCTGCACAAGACTTTGTCGTTTCTATTGTTGGTGAAGACAGAATGGTTTATGGAACAAATTTCGGTGGTTGGGATACTCCTAGTGAAACGACCAAGTTCGACCGGAGTTTGGGACGAAACGCTGAACGTCTATTACGCTTACCTCAAATAAAGGAAAGGTAGAGATGGGTTCTCTAATTATTGAAAATGCGAATCTCTTTATCGGAGTGGACGAAGAAGTGATCGCAAATGGAGCTGTTTGGGTATCTGATGGGGTTATTAGATTTTCTGGGGAAGCAAGCGACCTTCCCGCTGGTGGAGAAAATATTGAGAGATATGATGCTTTGGGAAAGTTTGTAATGCCTGGAATGACCGAATCGCATGTTCATCTCTCTTACAATAATTCTCACCCAAAGCAACTAAATATTGAGCCGCTTCCTATCGCTATGCTCGATGCAGTTGACAACGCACGTATTTTATTAGGTTCAGGCTTTACTTCTGCTATAAGTTTTGGATCAGCGCAAGGTCTGGATATCCCTCTTCGTGATGCGATTAATGCTGGCCGAATACCTGGTCCACGTCTTGCCGCCTCAGACCGTGATTTAGGTTCAACCGGAAGTAATGCTGATGGAACTTTCGGAGGTGATAACAGCAAGAAAATTATTGCTGACGGGCCTTGGGCTATTCGAAAAGCTATCCGGTCGTTAGCTAAACGCCGCTGTGATATTGTCAAAATTTTTCTTGATGGAGAGGCACTTTCAGAATTTGCCCCCCCTGGAATTTTAACTTATAGCGATGAAGAAGTAGCAGCGGCAATTGAAGAAGCGCATATCCGTGGAATGCGGGTCGTAACACATTCACGTTCTGCAGAAGCAGTAAAGCAAGCTGTTCGACATGGGGTAGATATCATCGGGCACGCTAATTATCTTGATGATGAAGCGGTCGACATGCTTGAGGCGAAACGTGATCAGATTTTTGTCTGTCCAGCTATCGCATGGGAGATTGCTTTGTTAGATCGTGGAGGCGAGTTGGGGCTACCTAGGGATGCAATGGAACAGCGCGGATACCAAAAAGAAGTTGATGAAACAATCAGTGCTGTAAAGCGTCTTCGCGACAGTAAGGTTCGGGTTCTTGTCGGAGGAGATTATGGTTTGAATATCACCCCTCATGGAACGAATAGCAAGGATCTTGAATACTTTGTTGATTTGTTCGGAATGTCGACATCCGAAGCTCTTCTTTGCGCAACCCGTGATGGAGGGGCCGCGGCAGATACCTCAGGTATGGTTGGGACACTCGAGGAGGGAAAGTATGCGGACTTGGTGATCGTTGATGGAAACCCTCTTGACGATATTCGCATCCTTCAGGACCATGGTCGTATAGTTGGGGTGATGAAAGATGGCGTGATGCATTGTGCTTTAATGCAGAGAAATCCTTATATCGCTCCAGATGAGCAAATGGAAGGTTAAAAAATGATTGTAATTGCAGGAACATTAACTCTGGGAGTTGACGTAAATGAGAGCGTTCTCGATGCTTGCCGAACGATGATGACAGCAACACATGCCGAAAAAGGATGTATTGACTATGTATTCAGTGCAGACCCCTTAAACGGCAAGACGTTGAGAGTATTCGAACAATGGGAATCCCTCGAAGATCTAGAAGCACATTTCGAAGCTCCGCATATGCCACCATTTCGTGAAGCAATGGCACAATGGAACATAACTGGTAAAAATATTCACCGTTTTACTGTTGCCGACTCTGTCGAAATGTGAGATGAAAATCTGATCCATAGCGAAAGGCATCAAATGGTATGACTGACTCAGAGAATCTTGATGGATGCTCCCTGACAGATAATGAACTTGAAGAGCTCTTCGAAAAGCAGGTTGAAGGGACGTTTATGTGGGTCAACAAAGATGGGCAGCCTTTCGGAGTAATTACATATTATTTGTGGAGTAACGGAAGTTTTTGGTTTACCTGCGCAGAAAAAAGAGCTCGTGTTTCTGCAATCCGAAGAAATAGTTACGCTTCCTTTTGTATTACCTCAAAGGGTACAGATTTGGGAACAGGAAAAACAGCTTCATTTCGTGGCCCATGTAAGATCCATCACGACCAGTCAGTCTTGGATTGGGTGCTACCAGAGATAGCGAGGGCATGTCGTCCAGAGAGTGAAGAGGGCGCTCAGGAAGTTTTTGAGCATATTAATACTCCAAATCGGGTTGTTTTGGAATTGACGCCTGAATATCGGTTTGATTTTGATAGTGCAAAGATGTGGGAGATGAGTGGAAAGCGTGTTCCTCCAGGTCGTTATAGTGGGAATAATTGGGGTTAAGACTATATGAATAAAAAAACACCAGATTTGTTTGACCTAACTGGTCATGTTGCTGTGATTACAGGCGGTGGACGCGGTATAGGTGAAGGTATCGCGAAGTCATTTTCTGATGCGGGAGCTGCGGTTGTGGTAGCGGCGAGAAGAACAAACGAAATTGAAAGAGTGGCTAGTGAGATTTGCGACGCTGGTGGAAAAGCAATAGCAGTCACAACTGACGTAACTGATACTCAAGCAGTTGAAGAACTAGCTAGAGCAGCTGTTTCAGAATTTGGGAGACTTACTGTTTGGGTTAACAACGCTGGGGGCTCCTCTGTTCATAGTCCTCTTGTTGAATTAGAAAGAGAAGAATGGGATCGCACAATTGAGCTGAACCTGACCGCTGTCTTTGTAGGAAGTAGAGTCGCGGCAAAATACATTGAGAAAGGTTCCATCATCAACATTTCTTCAGGTGCTGGGACAAAAGCTGTCCCCAAGTCTGGGCACTACGGAGCATCTAAAGCTGGAACAAACTCCTTAACTTGGACCTTCGCGGCAGAGCTAGCCCCAGATATTCGTGTCAACGCGGTAATGCCAGGGGCTATTCCAACTGAGATTATGCTAAAGGCAACTGGGTTAAAAGAGGATGAAATTCTTGATGCCTGGGATATACCGTTGGGCCGTGTTGGAACACCACAAGACATTGGAGCTGCTTGCCTCTACCTCGCCTCCGATGCAGCGAGCTGGGTAACAGGTGAACTGCTTCGTGTAGGGGGCGGGGCAAAACCTCGTGGAGGAAACTTCGCTAATAAAAAATAGGTAGCTTAAATTAATTTGGGCAAGGTCGAACAGTGATTTCTGTTGTGGCTGTGCTCTCATTACCTCGAACATCGACGGCTCGTAATAGGAAGTTTGTTATTGGCACAGTACCGCTTTCAAGATCGTATAAATATCCGATCCAAGTTCCCTGAGTAAACTCCAGCTCGGTGATTTGGGTATTAATTCCATCTTTCGACCACTCTATTTCAACCTTTGAAAGCTCACTATCATCAAGGACGTCTGCGTAGATTGTTACTTGATTTGTTGAACATCCATTCCCAATAGCAACTACTGCTGAAGGGTTAGCGTAAAAGAATATAATGTTTGGGGCGATTTCAACAGAACCTGTTAGGCCAACGTCATACGTCTCCCCACCTCCATTGACAGTTAGGGTTCCTATATAATCTCCTTCGCTCAGGTTATTTCGTTCAAAAATAATCTTCACGCTTGTAGATGAGTCCGGAGGTAAGGTTCCATTAGGAACAGTTGATTGATACTCATCTGAGCCAGTATTCATGGTCCATTCAACACTGGTATCACCTGAATTGGTGAGAGTAATTTCTCGTGTATTCCATTGAGGTCCGAATGATAACTCCGTTAATCCAACAGTAAAAGATGGCTGTGGTTCAGGGGTAGGCGTTGGGTCAGGCTGTCCTGGCGTTGGGTCAGGCTGTCCTGGCGTTGGGTCAGGCTGTGTCGGTGTTGGGTCAGGCTGTGCTGGCGTTGGGTCAGTCTGTGCTGGCGTTGGGTCAGGCTGTGTCGGTGTTGGGTCAGGCTGTGTCGGTGGACGCTCTCTCTTATCGGTGTCTTTAATGATGAAATTTAAAGTGAAAACTTCCTCCGGATTTTGATTGTTTCCGGATTCCAAGAGATAGGTGATTTCACAAACACTATCGCCGAGAGGTTCTCCATCAGATCTGGCAAGATACATCTGCCCCTTACTTATACTCCAATCGTTACTTCCCCATGAAGCGATAATGTGTTCTCTTGGGATATCGAAACTTTGGCAATCTTCGACAATTCCTTTGAGAATAACTTCTTCTTGGGGTTCACTCGAAAGGGAAACAGTAACTGAACAGTAATCTCTTTCTTTGCAAATGAGATTCAATTCATTTGGAATGACGATCGGATTTTCGTTTGACGCTAACTGTGAAGTGTTGAGATCTTCGTCAAGCTCTTCAACAACTACTCCATCACTATTCTCATTCCCGGTGGTTCCATTAGTACTATTGTTATCTCCTTGTGAACCAACTGAAATCACGATAGCGATAACGGCAGCGGTAATAGCGATCATACCTCCGGCAACAAGTGTCGTGAGAGCTGCGAAGCGGCCAGCGATCGATGCTTTTACTGGAAATCCAGTATCTGTATCCCATGTCCAATTTGTTGCGGAAGGGTTTGTGTAGTTCGCTGGGTTTCCTTGTGAAACTGATTCCACGGATGCAAGAGTCTTGCTTCGTAGAGAGACCGGAATGATAACTGCAGGTAGAGCAGCAGCAATTGATCCCGGAGCGCAGGCAATTGCTCGCCGTTTGGTGCACGTATCGCATTTTTCTATATGTCGCGTGACTTTCGATCGAACTTCCAAGGTAAATTTTCCATCCCAATCTGATAGAAGTTCTTCAAGATTTTCGCAATCA
>PAYW01000040.1 GCA_002715425.1 Actinomycetota bacterium
AGGAGGCTCAATGGCGCCTAAACCACAACCACTGGAAGAAGGAACAAAAGCTCCGAATTTCAAAGCAAAAACACACACCGGTGAAGAAATAAAACTCTCCGACTTTAAAGGACAGCACCTCCTCCTGTACTTCTACCCCAAAGACAACACACCCGGCTGCACAAAACAAGCACAAAACCTTCAAACAAACCTCAAAAAACTCACCGCACAAAACATTGCAGTAGTGGGCGTATCCCCAGACGATAACGACAGCCACCAACGATTCTCAGAAAAGCATCAACTCACGTTCCCGCTCCTACCAGACCCCGACCGGAAAATTATCGATAAATACGGAGTATGGGGAGAGAAAAAAAACTATGGCAAAGTCTATATGGGGCTCCAACGAACCTCATTCCTCATCGACAGCTCAGGCGTTATCCAGCATGTATTCAAACGGCCAAAAACAAATGAACATACAGAAGAAATCCTCTCCTGGCTCAAAGCCAATATCTAATGCTGAACTTTTCCCTCACTGATGAGCAACTCGAGCTCCAAGCACGAGCCCGAAAAGTAGCCCAAGAAGGCGTTAAAGAATACGGACGACATAACGATAGCTGGATCAACGGGTTCTCAAAAGAATTCGCCCGAATCATGGCTGACGAAGACTGGATTGGAATGGGGTGGCCCAAAAAATACGGAGGTCAAGAACGGCCGCCGATTGATCGCCTTCTCGTCGCAGAAGAAATGATCTCGCACGGAGCTCCAATAGCAGCAATGTGGTTCGCCGACCGGCAGATGGGACCAGCACTCATCGCATATGGAACAGAAGACCAAAAAGCGGAATACTTGCCCGGCATGCTTTCTGGAGAAACTACTTGGTGCATCGGAATGAGCGAACCAGACTCTGGATCCGACTTGGCTTCACTAGCTACATCAGCGGTTCGACAGGGAGACGAATTCATAGTGAACGGACAAAAAATATGGACCAGTTTCGGAGCGGTCGCAGACTACTGCTATTTGATTTGCAGAACCAAAACGGAAGGACCGCCCCACAGAGGCATATCTGAACTTATTGTCCCCATGGATCTACCTGGGATTGAAGTTCGCCCGATTACCGACATGACCGAAAACCGCCACTTCTGCGAAGTCTATTTCTCCGACGTACACGTTCCGATTGAAAACCTTGTCGGTGTTGAGGGGGAAGCATTCAAACAGACAATGCGACAACTCGAACACGAACGAGGAGGCATTGACAGGCTCGTGTCAAACAAAGCCCTGTACGACGAGGCACTCAAACACGCGGACACTGGCAACCCTCTAATACGACAAGAAATCAGCACACTCGAATCCGGCTACCGCATAGGAAAACTCCTCGTGTACCGTGAAGTGCTCCGCCAAGCCCCCGCTGGGTTTAGTGCAGCAACAAAATGCTTCTGCACGGAGCACGAGTGGAATGTAGCACAATTCGTTAGTCGAATCCTCGGCCCAGAAGCTCTCCTCGACACCCACATGTCACGAGGCCTTGCGTATGCTCCTGCGTACACCATTATGGGAGGAACATCGAACATCATGCGAAACATACTCGGGGAAAGATGTTTAGGACTTGACAGGGAACCGAGAGGATAGAAAATAGAGATAACGGGGAATGGGGAAGCGAGATGTATGAAAAACTTTTTGAACCAATAGATGTCGGACCAGTCACCATCCCTAATCGCATCGTACGATCAGCACACTCGACCGCTCTTCCCCTGAAAAGACTAATCGCATATCACGAAGCAAGAGCTGTCGGCGGGGTAGGGATGAGCACACTTGAAGCGACTGGGGTGCATTTGTCTTCGCCCGCTATGAGAAGCATCATTCCACTTCATGATGATGCTGTCATACCTTTTTACAAAGAACTTTCTGATGCTCTTCGCCCTCACGGGATGAAAATACTCCAGCAAATTTATCACCCGGGATCTGCACGCGCTCCAGGGAAAGGAACGTTCCAAATCTCAGCTAGCGCTATCCCTAACCCAATAGCGGGAGGTATACCTACAGCAATGACAATCCCCATGATTGAAGAAATGATCGAAGCATTCGCATCCGCAGCTCGCCGATGTCGAGATGGAGGACTCGATGGAATAGATATCCATGCTTCTAGTGGTTATTTGATCGAGCAGTTCCTTTCACCTGCAAATAATATCCGTACTGATAGATATGGAGGATCGCTAGAAAACAGGATGAGATTCCTCATGGAGATAATTGAAGCGATACGTGAAGAAGTCGGGGCAGATATATGTGTTGGGATCCGCCTACCCAACGAAGAATATATCCCAGGAGGCTTAACAGCAGCGGACAATGCAGAAATAGCAAAAATTGTCGAACCCCATGTTGATTACATCTCTCTTCATATGGGCTCTTACTGGCGATTTCACAAACTGCTCTCACCAATGGATGACCCTCTTGGCCATGAAATGCCAGCCAACGAACCCATCATAAAGCAGATAACCAAACCAACGATCGTTGTTGGACGGATCATGACTCTCGACCATGCCGACACAATTGTGAGTGAAGGGCAAGCCGGCATGGTATCTATGGTGCGAGCCTTAATAGCTGACCCTGGCCTCGTGAACAAAGCAAGACAAGGCAACACGGATCAAATTCGACCTTGTATAGGGTCAAATTTCGGTTGTGTTGGACAGATCATGTCAACAGGAAAGCTTGGCTGTGTGGTAAATATAGCCGCAGCCCAGGAAACAGAAGTGACTTTCGAACCCGAAGGAAAACCCAAGGCAATTGAAAAGATACTCATTGTAGGAGGTGGCCCAGCAGGTCTGGAAGCAGCACGAACAGCAGCGATCATGGGACACGAAGTGCACCTGCACGAAGCGACCAAGCACCTTGGAGGGCAGGTAAAAATCGCAGCAACGGCTCCAAGTAGGTCTGATATCGGCTCAATCACAAAATGGCTCGAATCAGAAATGGAACGCCTCAAAATTAACGTCACCCTTAATTCTTTGGTCGACCCGGACATTGTAGAAGAACTTGATCCGGACAGAATTATCCTCGCCACAGGGTCAACACCACGAAAAGATGGATTTCAATTAACGACCCCCATTTCTCCTCTGAAAGGGTTCGATCTTGATCATGTCTACTCAAGTTGGGATATCTTCGGATTCGGCGGAAGAATAACGACAGATGGACCGGCGGTCGTTTTTGACGATACAGGAACCTTCGAAGCTATTTCTGTTGCAGACAAACTACTCGAACAGGGAATGAAAGTGACCTTTGTGAGTAGATACGAAAGCCTTGGTGCTTCGCTGCCGTATCCTCCTGCAACTGTCGAAGCGGCCAAAGAAAGACTCATGTCACAAGATTTTGATTTTATCGGCGGACATTATCTCCAAGCCATCACAGATGATGAAGTCCTTATCGGAGTCCCATTTACAGAACGCATGCGAACCCTCTCCGCCAAAACAGTAGTTCTTGTCACATACAACCATCCAAACCGAGAGCTCGGAGACTACTTAAAGGAACAACTTCCGGAGATGTCTGAGAAAATCCACACCGTCGGAGATGCATCTGGAACTAACGGAATCATGGACGCGATTCATCAATCCGCTAATCTGATTCGGGCGCTCTAGATCGACATCCATGAACAGCGAACAAGTACTCTTCAGCTTCACTGACGAGAACTTCCAGACTGAACCCGAAACGGTATTTGCGGCTATGAGAGAAAAATGTCCGGTTCATCTGACACACGACCCAGCTCCACATTTCACACTAACAAGGGAAGAAGACGTAACAAGAGCGCTTAGAGACGAAAAAATCTGGTTGTCCAAGTACGGCCCTGGACTAGCGTTTTCAGAACCCGGAATCGGGGTCCTTGTATCAAGCGACCCGCCTGGACACACAAGCGAACGAATAGCGATATCTAGAATCTTCAAACCTTCCGTAATTGAGAAAATGGAAGACGATATTACAGAACTAGTTCACGAATTGATTGATTCTTTTGAACACAACAAATCTGGAGACATCATTACAGACTTTGCAGCGCCGATACCTCTCACCGTCATGTGCTGGATGCTAGGCACACCAATTACCCATATAGAGCAGTTCCGAAGTTGGGTCCTTGAAATGGCTGCAGCTGTTGCCTATTCAGGCGGTCGGGAAGCCTCAGATGAAGTCAAAAATGCCTATCAAGACTTCTTTGCCTATTTTGGGGCTCACATAGAAAAGCGGAAGAAAGCCATAGAGTCCAGAGAAGACTACCCAGAGGACTTATTGACCCGACTTCTTACAGTCACGCAAGACGGGCACGCCTTAACTACGAAAAAAATTCTAGGATTCTGCCAGTTTCTTCTTGTCGCAGGTTCAGAAACAACAACGCTTATGATCGGAAACATACTTCATCGCCTCATGGAAAACCCTGAACAGTTCGACCTCTTAAAAAAGAATCAAGCGCTTATCCCAAACGCAGTAGAGGAGAGCCTGCGATACGACGCTCCGGTCCATGGCCTCTTTCGAACGAACAATGAAAAGGTAACTATGCATGGCGTAGAGATGCCTGAGAATTCAAAGGTATGCATGATGTTCGCCTCGGCGAATAGAGATCCAAAGGCATGGGATAACCCTAATGCCTTTGACATCACAAGAGATATAACTGATCTTAGGAATCACGCATCGTTCGGAGTGGGATCCCACTACTGTTTGGGTGCCCCCCTATCGCGTCTCGAGGGAACCGTAGCGTTAAAAGCAATAGCCGAAAGGCTTCCAAAAATACGCAGCAACGGCCCACCAACTAGGACGAAGGCCGGAGTACTGAAGGGTTTCTCCTCTTTGCCAGTTAGATGGGATTAATTGCTTGAGTCGATGAAGCCTTGGAGCGAATTAAGCAAATCAGAGTAGTCATCATGGCAGACAAGGTCTGATCTCTCAGACCGAACATGATCTGGAGCCCGAAATAAAAGCCCAGCGTCGGCTTGGTCAATCATCGTAAGATCATTATACGAATCTCCAGCAGCAAGCACCCGGTAATTCAACTCCTGAAACGAGCGAACAGCGTGGAATTTCTGATTCGGAATTCGTTCCACAAAACCAGTAATGACCCCGTTTGGGTTAACAATCAAACGATGGCAGAGAATCAACGGGTTTCCCAACTGATCCATCAAAGGCTGAATAAATTCCTCAAAAGTATCAGAAAGAAGAACTACTGAAACACGAGAACGAAGCTCATCCAAAAAATCAGAAGCACCCTCCAAAGGTGATAGCGATGCAATTACAGATTGAATATCCTGAAGCGCAATACCGTTGGAGTTGATCAACTGAATACGAGAATCCATCAACAACTGGTAATTAGGCTCATCCTTTGTGGTTCGTTTTAACCCTTCTATGCCAAATTCATCGGCAACCGCAATCCATATCTCCGGAGTGAGGACACCTTCAACATCTAATGCTACAAGGCACTGCTGAGGAGGAGCCGAAGACATAGGTAGTCACCTTTCACATATGGAGAACGAATTTAAATCCATCTAGCAATAGAATCGCAAATAGTGGACATATCTAGTTTACGCGCCCGATCGACACTCGCATCGTCTTTCTCCACTATCACCATCACTACAAGAGCTAAACTACAGAATTGTGACCAAAGAATATCCCTCTTCTACGGTTCTAATTTCCTTAAACTGGCAGGAATCAGAACCCATTTTACGGATGCGAAATGGGAACCAGCCGACAGCAATAACCGAGTCGGCAGTTAATTATCCATTGCTCTACAGAGTCACGAGTGAAACAAGGAGATTCTGTCTTGGTCATACTGCAATGACCCAAAATGGCGCTTCTTACGAGATGTGCCTAGAAGAACCTCAGCAAGGCAGAAAATGCTTGAAATGCTCCAACGCCGATGCACGTTACGCCGCCAATCTCCACCAATCACACAAGAAAAGTATAGATGAAGTACCTCAAGCGTTCCGCAGCCACATGGACCAACCAAATTTCTTGTACCTGGCATGTTTCGCAGATGGGTCTCTAAAGGTCGGAACAACAACCCAGAATCGGAAAGAACGGCGCCTACGAGAGCAGGGAGCCATATGGGCAACCATTGTCGCCAAAACATTAAATGGCTACACAGTACGAATCATGGAAGACCTTGTGACCGACCAACTTTCAGTACAACAGGCAGTATCAACAAAACGAAAACTCGCCGGATTGGTAAACCCCATAAGCAGGAAAGATGCAAAGGAGAAACTCGCACACGCTAGCAGGGAAGTGCAGGCTGCCCTCGAAGATTCTCAGAATCTAGACTATGAATGGCATGTAATCGAGTGGGAAAACGATGCGCTGGAAAATAGTCTCTGGAGTAACGTCCACCTCTACCCGCGAGACCTTACCAATGGGGCACATGCACTGAAAATCGTCGATATGGTCGGAAGAGTCGCAGCCTTATCTCCCGAAGACTCATCAGATGTATTCATAGCTGACCTTAATCCTCTGTTCGGCGTTGAAATAGAAATCGGTCGATTCGATACTGATGACTTACTGGTGCAAGACGCACTGTTTTAGAAGCCAATCAAGTCAAAATTTGTTTCCGTCCAGATGATTTTCAGGAGACTCAATAGCGTTAAATGAGTCCACAACCGGATCGACGGCATTATGCTCTTCCTCAGCTTCGACCTCTTCCTCACCTTCAGGGGCCGGAAGATCTAAACCTCCAGCTGTAGCCAGAACAAAAGCTAAACCGACAGATCGATCATAAATAGCATCAAGATACTTTATTGAAACTGTTTCCTGTCCAGTGATTGGTGGTCGCCCAAGAGACGAGGGTATGGCGTTAGTTACTGGTGGAGTCGATAATCCATAGATAGGTTTGGGGAGTGCTTCAGGATTACCCCAAAATTTTCTCGGATCCGGCTTACTTCGACTACGCCGTCTCCTTTTCCTAGTCCCACCCGGTGGAGAAGCAGTTCGGGGGCCAGACGCAGAACTTCCAGAGTTGCGCTTAGCGTTCATCGATATCACTCCCGCCATTCTGTCGTGATTCATACTCAAGCATAAAGTCCGTATCTATTCCGAATGCCTGTTGAAGCTGCTCTGCATTCAAATCTCCAATAGAGCTAGATTTCGGCAGAACAAGATTTGCTATTTGCCTTTTCCCTGCGACGACCTCTTCAACGCGTTCATCTACAGTCCCAGGACAGATTAGTCTATGGGCGATAACGGTATTTTTCTGTCCAATTCTCCACACTCTGTCACGAGCTTGATCTTCAACGGCAGGATTCCACCAACGATCATAAAGAATAACATGGTTGGCTGCAGTCAGATTAAGTCCTGTTCCGCCAGCTTTCAATGAAAGCACCATTGCTCCAGACCCAGAACCATTTTGAAAAGTCTCGACCATCTTGTCACGAGCCCCACGACCTAGCCCGCCGTGATAGCAGTCAATTGGGAGATCGTACTTTTGAGAGAGATGTCTGGCAAGCCGCTCACCCCAAGTTGCGAAGTGGGTGAAGACTAAAAGTCGCTCGTCTGCTGCGAAAACCGTCTCAACCAGTTCATAAAGACGGTCAAGCTTTCCTGACCTGCCTTCTATAGGGCCACCATCATCGCGGTAATTTAAAGGATGATTACAAATCTGTTTTAAAGCGGTTATAGCAGCAAGCACAGCTCCTTTTCGCTGAGGAGTACCTGCGTCACTGTTTTCAGTTTCTTCAATCAACGAGTCAATAACAGCCTGATAGAGACCAATTTGCTCAGGGGTCATGGCGCAATGGTCTACTTCGTCAATGCGATCAGGTAGCTCAGCGGCAATAATAGGCTCAGCCTTAGTTCTCCTGTAGACCATGATTCCATTTAACGCCTTCAAGGCATCTTCATTCCCCGTTTCTCTTTTCTGGTCCGGAGTCAATTGCGCAATGAACTGAGTTCGAGGTCCGAGCAAACCGGGATTGGCCCAATCGAGAATAGACCATAAGTCTCCAAGCCCATTTTCAATGGGGGTGCCTGTAAGGGCAACACGTGAATGCGCCTCAAGCCGCCGCAACTGCTTTGATGTTTCCGCAGCGGGATTTTTGATTGCTTGAGCTTCATCAAGCACAATCTTGGCCCAGTCAAAAGTTTCAAGCTGATCAATGTCTCTAACAGCGGTCCCATAAGTTGTAATAATAAGGTCATTATTTTCAACAGATTTTTTCAAAGAAGCGCCTTTCGCGCGATTCGGACCATGGTGAACAAGAACCTTCACACCAGGAACAAACTTTTGAGCTTCAGCCTTCCAATTTCCCACAACAGCAGGAGGAGCCACTACAAGACTTGCACTCTTAGTGTCCTCACCAGCAACAGAAGCAAGTGTTGTCGGAGTCTTACCTAGACCCATATCCAAGGCAAGACACCCTCCTAGCCCAGCAGCTTCTAAGAATTCAAGCCATGCAAGCGCATCAGCTTGGTAACTGCGTAATTCACCGACGAAATTATCCGGTTTAGTGTTCGGGTCTTCCGGCAATTCCTTCACGCTTCGGAGTAGCTCAACTGCCCAACCACCACCTGCAAGCGCTATCCCACCCAGAGCAAATCCCTCTAAACCTAAAGCATGTCTAAGCATCTCAGCTCCAGACATTTTTGTCATGTCTGATCGCTCTGCTAATGCAGCGGCAGCTTCAGCAAGGTCAACTTTATCTAACTCAACCCACTGACCTTTAGACTCCACGAGCGGCTTCGCTTGAGAAGCTAGATCTCTAATCTGTTCAGCATCCAGTTCAACATCATCAAATACTGCTGTCCACCGGACATCAGCTATTTGCTGGGCTCCCACGACAGTGTTCTGATTGTCAGATGTAATCCTAAGAATAGGAGTTGTTTTCCGGTTAGTGAGTTTTGGAACGCGCACATCATAGCCCGCTGCGGTAAGCGTTTCTCCGACGTTGCTCATGAGCTCCCATGCTTCGCCCTGTGACAAGAGAACCTCACCTCTTCGGCGGCCTCCTGGGCGAAGCAATTCTGGAAATAGTCGTTCTAGCCTTGTTATTTGCTTATTAACCAGTTTACGTCGCGCTTCGCTCCCTGTAGTTACCGTAACTTCAATGGGTTCAAGCTCGTCTTTTCCATTTGGAACCAACACTCTGGCGAGCCACGTATCAGAATCATCGGGCGGGTCAAGCTGAACAACAATTTTTAATTTCGCTAACCCAGTAACGGGAACCGACCATTGTGTCAACCGACGAGCAATGTCTCCGGCATCATCAGTCGGTGCACGAAAAGCCATTCCATCAAGACGAGAGACAATCATTTCACCAACGTCCTCTTTCGATGAGAGGGTCGGAGGGGTAGGGGGGAGATCTATTTGGCTAGCAGCCATCCGCACAATCGAATCAGTGAGATCACCAATGACTTTTCCAGTAAATTTATGCCTATCAGTTTCACCCGAAGTCACCATCACCGCTCCAGGAGCGGACTTGACAAGCTGGGCGTGAAGCTCAGCATCAAGTAGGGCTGGAGCCCACCGGACATGAAAAAGGGCTTCACCTGTTTCGTCATTATGTGTGCCGCTAACTTCATGGAGGAGAGGGAACATTTTTCCTTCAATAACTAATTTGACGGCGGTCCCTGCTGCAACCCCCATCCATATTGCAGTTGCCCCTAAGTTCGACCCTCTTATTCCCCCAAGGGAGACCAGCCATCCAAGCGTTGCTGCGATAGGAGCAGAAACACAAGGAGCTTTTACGTCTCCTGGTAAAGCGATATCATCACTTGGAGTCCATTCAATAGCGCTCGCACCATGAGCCGCAAGTCGTTCAAGAATCTGTTCATGGTCTTCTGGTTCTGTTTTATGCCCAGCTGACCATGCAATAAGGCGCCCATCGCTCCATGCAAGTTGGAGAACCGGCATGGATAGGTCACTAGTCGATGATTCTCCGTCATGGGAGACGCTTCGTTTTGGAGCGGGGCCAAGTAGATCAGTCAGCACACCGTCAATACGGTCAGCCTCGCTATTCAAGTCGTCAAGGACTGTTCGACGCTCAGACCCACGGTAGCTTTTCCGAGCATTAGTAATGGCCCGGTCTGTTGACTCAAGATATTTAAATAAGCTTTCAACCCAGAGATTCTTATGCTCTTGAAGCAGAGTAAGTTCATCCTGAGTTCCAACCCCATCCAAATGCTTTTGCGCCAGCAGCGAAATCTCATACGCGGAAATAGGGTTTGATTCTGTATTTATATTTACGGCCATCTCCTTAGAGTAAATGGATTCTTAATTTAAGAAACCGCCGAAAACCCAGCGGCTTATTGGCCGAAAGCAAACCAAGCTCGATTGGGTTGCACATCGTCAACAGCCCACACGGGTTTCTTCCACTGTAAGACATTTTTTCCCAAACGCCACGTATGCGCTAGCTTTTAATTTAAATAAAGTGTTGGAGAAGGCAGATAAGGTACTGATTCACGGCAAGGTTAGGAAGAAGATGGATCTAGAGGGAAAAGTAGTCGTTATTACCGGCGGTGGTGCAGGTATCGGAGCCGCCATGGCAAGAGCTATGGCAAAGGCTAACGCAAGACATATTGTTGTGACTGATATTAATTTTGAGAATGCGCAGGCCGTAGCAAGCGAAGTTAACGGCTCCGCGAGGAAGGTCGATGTATCCAAGGAAGAGCAAATAATCGAGCTTGTAAACGATGTAGAACAACAACATGGCCCCATCGACCTCTTTTGTTCAAATGCTGGTTTCGTAACTAATGCTGGATTAGAGGACACTAATGAAAGGATCACTCAGATGTGGGAGGTGCATGTCATGGCTCACATTTATGCCGCTAGAGCTGTTCTCCCACAAATGATTGCAAACGGTGGGGGATACTTACTAAATACAGCCTCAGCAGCTGGCCTTCTAACGCAGATCGGTTCTCTTGCTTACTCGGTTACAAAAGGGGCGGCAATTTCTCTGGCTCAATGGCTAGCTATCACGCACCATCATCAAGGGATACGGGTTTCAGTACTTTGCCCACAAGCGGTCCGGACGGACATCATCATAAATAGCCCTGACGCAGTGCTCGGAGAAGAAGCAGAATGGGAAGAAGGGGGAGTTGCAAGTTCCGATGGAATACTTGAACCAGACCTAGTAGCCCTCGAGTGCATATCGGCAATTAAAGATGAAAGGTTTCTTGTCCTCCCGCACCGTCAAGTTGAAGATTACATAAAATATCGGGCAGAGGATATGGATCGATGGCTTAGCGGCATGCGACGCTTTCAGGAGAAATTATATGACGGGGATGATCTGCCAGGGGACATCATGGGGTTAGACCGTTGGACGAGTTTGTGAGGTTTAGATGAGCGAAAACCAACCAAGTCGAAGATCTTCTGATCTGCCGGGAACTATAGAGAAATTGACCAAAGATTCAGTATCGCTTATCACTGACGATCATATGGAACAATATGGAAAAGACGGAGTTGTCATGGTCAAGAATGTCTTGCATCCTGAATGGCTCCTATTGCTCGAAGTTGGATTAGAGCGTGTCCTCAATGAAAGCTCTCAGCTTCTTCACAAGTTCTTCGAGGGTCAGGAAGGAGAATTTATCGAAACTATCCGGAACTTCGATGTGATTCCAGAAATTCGACGTTTTGTCTATGACTCTCCCATAGCTGACCTTGTCGGAAAGATTATCGGCTCCGATAATCTTTGGTTGTATTCGGATGAGTTCTTCGTCAAAGAAGGTGGGAATGCTGAGCGAACTCCGTGGCATCAAGATACGCCATACTGGCCTATCCAAGGAGAACAGATTGCATCCGCTTGGATATCTCTTGACGCTCTGTCGAAAGCAGAATGCCTTGAATACGTAGCTGCTTCACATAAGGGGACAATGTTTGATGGATTTAGCCCTTCTAAAGTTTCAGAAGATCCAACTGCCCCTCATTATGGAGATCAGTTGCCGCCGCTTCCAGACATTGAAGCTAATAGGGGGGCGTACGATATACGGTCTTGGGAAATATCTCCTGGTGATGTCATATTTGCTCATCCCGGCGTTTTGCACGGAGGTGGCCCTACAGGCCCTGATAGTAAGAGAAGGGCTATAACTATTCGCCTATATGGCGACGATCTTCGTTATGCGAAGCGGCCACCTACTCGTCCAACTGTCCCGTTAACTCCAGGATTATCTTTGTCGTTAAATCCAGGGGACCCCTTGCGTTCCCCCTGGTACCCCCGAATACGGCCAATCCCAGCGCATATTCGAGCTGAATGGGAGTGAATTGACCTGCGAAGATTCGTCGGTTGAACGTTCCAATTCCCCTTGATAGGCATTTCAAGATACAGAACAGCGTCTACTATACTTCTTCGTATGAAGACCTTGAACACATATTTCGGTTCGACTGATGTTAAAGACTTTTACTCCGGCAAGATCACTGATCGGGCAGCAGGACGACGTGGAGCTGAAGTAGCAGAACTAGTCGGAGACGGCAGATCAATCGGCATCCAGTTAGAAGATGAGCACGGATGGACGTTTAGGGCGCACGAAGGCCAAGTTGTCGTTGAGGAAGGAACAGAGAGTGCCTCTCTCGTTATTTCAACGGACGTGGCTGCATGGTCTGATCTCATTACCGAAGCCTGGTCAATTATGGGGCTAGCAATTCAAGGAAGAGTAACTATTGAGAGAGGAAGCTTCAATCATCTTGCGAAATGGGAACCTGCTTTACAGGGACTATACAATGACCGCCCCATATGGTTCCCTTCCAAAAAAGTAATAGGCGATGGTTATACATTTTCAATGCAGGACAGATTCACCGACATGAAGAATGTTTTGGATCGTTTGGGCTTCCTTCTTGTTAAGGGAGTCTTTTCGGATGAAGAGATTAAAAACATGAGAGATGAAGTCGAGGATCGTCGGGTCGCAGCAGACCCAGAAGATAAGCGTTCCTGGTGGGCTACAGATGGTCAAGGGAAAGAGCAATGCTGCCGAGTAACCTATCTCAATTATGGATCTCAGCTATTTTCTGACCTTCCCTATGACGAAAGGTTGCAGTATCTCGCAAGGTTATCGGCCAGACCCTTAATACCTGCACCGGATCATGGTGATGGAATCGCTGCTGTAATAAAAGTGCCAGGAATAACTGAGGGGTTATCAGATCTTCCTTGGCACAGGGATTGTGGAATGGGAGGCCACCCACTCCTCTGCCCTGGGCTAAACATGGGCATACAGTTAGATCAAGCATCGGAAGAATCAGGCCAGTTGAAATTCTTGCCCGGTACAAACAACTACGCTGGCGGAGCAGAGCACGCTGACCGGTCGTCAGCGATAATCCCCATCAACGCTGAACCCGGCGATGTTACAGTCCACTATGGCCACACGTTACATATCGCTCCACCGCCTACAGGATCTGGAAGCTATAGGAAAACAGTCTATGTCAGTTTCCATATCCCAGAGTATCTGGAGGTCCTTCCCAAAGGACAAGGCTACAACGATGTGCTATTCACCCATGGTGACGGCAGAGTGCGATCTCCTCAGGAGCGAATCTAGCTAGGAGTTCTTCCGTCGTTTAACAATATTCGCCCATTCATCTCGAAGTCCAACAGTTCTATGAAAGAACGAAGGTGTTTCCTCGTCAAGGTGAAAATACCCAAGTCGCTCAAATTGAACGACCGACCCCAGCGGTAAGTCGCTGATGGAGGGCTCAAGTTTTACACCTTCGAGAACGGACTTGGAATCTAAATTAACATCATCAAGAGCTTCTCCAGTTTCTTCTCCAGGATGCTCAGAACTAAATAGTCTCTCATATAGAGCTACAGATCCCTCAATAGCGTGCTCTGCTGAAACCCAATGTATTGTCGCTTTAACTTTTCGACCATCGGGTGCCTTGCCACCACTTGTCTCAGGATCATAGGTGCACAGAATCTCGATGGGATTTCCTTGGTCATCCTTGATGACGTCGGTGCAAGTGATGAAGTATCCGTATCGAAGTCTGACTTCACGACCAGGGGACAAACGATAATATTTCGGCTCAGGGTTTTCCATGAAGTCATCATGCTCAATAAAAAGCGAACCAGAAAAAGGGACATCTCGGGTGCCAGCAGAATCGTTTTCTGGGTTGTTGATCGCTGTACGGGTTTCAACTTGACCTTCAGGCCAATTTGTAATAGTTACCAAAAGAGGTTTAAGAACAGCCATTTTTCGCTCAGCAGCCTTGTTGAGATCATTACGAACGAAAGATTCGAGTAATTCAATTTCATGAGTGCCATTTGTTCTAGCAACACCAATGTGATCACAGAATGAACGGATAGCTGTAGCTGGGTAACCTCTTTTCCGAAAGCCGCGTAACGTTGGCATCCGAGGGTCATCCCAACCGTCTACTACCTTTTGTTCAACGAGATGCTTTAAAAGCCTTTTAGACAATACAGTATGAGTGAAATTCAACCTAGCGAACTCGGTTTGGTATGGGCGGTTGGCTCCATCGATTTCAAGTTGATCAAGAAACCAGTCATATAGTTCACGATGCGAATCGAATTCAAGAGAACAAAGAGAGTGCGTCACCTTCTCTATGGCATCTGATTGCCCGTGGGCCCAGTCATAAGTTGGGTATATGCACCAATCATCACCAGTACGGTAATGATTTTCGTGCCGAATTCTATACATAATCGGATCGCGCATATTCATATTGTCATGGCTCATTGAAATCTTTGCGCGGAGAACGCACTCACCGTCAGAGAATTTTCCAGATCGCATTTCTCTGAAGAGATTAAGGTTCTCTTCGACATCCCGCCCCCTATATGGGCTATTTACACCCGACTTTTGAAACCCGCCACGTTGCTCAGATATGGTGTCTCCATCTTGACTGTCAACGTAAGCCTTTCCATCCTGAATTAGCTTTTCAGCCCACATATAGAGCTGATCAAAGTACGAAGAAGTATGGAGCGGCTCCTTTTCGAGAGGTTCACCTAAAAGCCATTCAAGATCTTCAAAAATTCCGTCAACGAATTCTGTGTTCTCTGTCATCGGATTTGTGTCATCGTACCGAAGGTTAAAGACACCAGAATATTCCCTCGAGATGTTGAAATTCACGCAGATCGCTTTAGCATGGCCGACATGAAGATAGCCGTTTGGTTCTGGCGGAAATCGAGTTTGTACACGGCTATCAAATCTTCCTGATTCAAGATCAGCGTTTATTAGGTCATTAATGAAATTAGACTTCTTCGATGCAGTATCATCTTGCGATTTCATATATTAATAGTGTGCCATTTAGAACTCGTGTATGCGCGGGTCTAAGCTGAGATATCTAGAGAAATGGACGTCAAAAGGGGGCTTTCATGAGTTCGGGATTCGACAAAGGCCGACTACAAAGAGTCGCTGAGCTATGTGATCGGTACGTCAGCGATGGAAAGTTCCCCTGCGCGCAAGTGCAAATAGCTCATAGAGGTTCAGTTGCTTTGCGACACACAGTGGGATCAGCAGATATCGAAAGCGGGGCCTCTCTCCGAGAAGACGCTATTTTTCGCATCTACTCAATGACAAAGCCAATTACATCCATAGGCCTGATGCAGCTATATGAAAAGGGCCTCTTAATCCTTGAGGACCCGGTGGCGAAGTACATTCCGGCATTTGCAGATCCACAAGTCCTCGTAGGTGGGTCCTACCTTAATCCTGTTACCCGTCCAGCGCAGACAGAGCTAACCATAAGAGACATGCTCCTACACACTTCAGGACTGACGTACGGATTCCACTACTCAAACAATTTGGACAAAATGTACCGGTACAAAAAAATCGCCGGTGCTGCAGAAGGAGCTAACGGGACGCTTGAAGACAAAATTAATGAACTTGCAGCCCTGCCACTCCTATTTGATCCTGGAACTGCATGGAACTATTCAATGTCAACTGATGTGTGCGGAAGATTAATCGAAGTGATTAGTGGGTTAGGTCTGGACGAATATTTAGAAGAATATGTGCTTGGTCCGATCGGAATGAATGACACAGGATTTTACGTGAAGGAAGGAAAAGGTGATCGCTTTACTTCGAACTACGCCATCACGCCAAAGGACCCACTTATGTTGATAGATCCCGCAAGCGAGAGTCCATATCTAACGCAGCCCCTATTTCTTTCCGGAGGTGGGGGGCTAGTGTCAACTATCGATGACTACCAACGTTTCGTGGACATGCTACTCAATGGGGGGGAGATCGATGGCAATCGAATCATTGGGCGCCACACACTAGAATTCATGACGCTAAATCATCTACCGGGTGGTGCAACACTTAACGAATTAGGCCAATCGACCTTTACTGAAACAGCAATGGAAGGAATGGGATTCGGGCTCGGATTTTCAGTACTCGTTAACCCGGCTGCAAATGCTGCTTTAGGTTCAGTAGGGGAATTCGCATGGGGAGGAGCTGCTTCGACTCGATTCTGGGTAGATCCTCTGGAAGAAATCACCTGCGTCTTTATGACCCAATTCATGCCTTCGAGTCATTACCCGATCCGTCGGGAGTTAAAAGCAGTCGTCTATCAGGCGTTGAAATGATGGGCAGTGTCTAATGGAAAAGACAGCGAATGCGTTCTACTCAATAATCAGCCAAGAAGAAATTAAGAAACAAAGACAGACCAGTAGTACCCTTAGGGGGAGGAGGCTTGATGACAAGAACAAATCCTTTTGATGCAGCCTTAGAAGGTTTTCCGAATAAGATCGGAGAAGGAGCGGAGGCCTATAGGAAATTTCCGCATATGCCCGTTGGTGAAGCAGTAGATATGGGGCATGACGAGAATGGAATTCCGCTGTTCGATCCCAGGATATTCGATAGCGGTGAGTTCGCACGCAACCCGTACCCCTATTACCGAATCCTGCGCGATCACTATCCGGTCTTCCATGACCAATTACACAATTGTTATTTTGTAACACGTTATGAGGACATCACAGACTGCTACTTTGACGAAATTGGATTTAACACAATACCCAAAGGATCTTCGAGCGGAGTCCTTGGAAATACACAACTCGAACTGAGCGGAATAGAACATCGTCGGCGACGCAACATCTATGGTCGCCACCTCGTCGGAGCCGCGCTGACCAAACGAATCCACGCTCTTAAGGAACTAGGAAATGAGCTGATCGATGAATGGTGGGACCCTAATAACAATAAGGGCATAGAAATAAACGAGGACACTAATACAGTCACCCTAGAACTTGGGAAAGCCTTTGCGAATGAATTCCCTATCTCCGTAGTGGCACAAGTCCTGGGGATCCCCCAAGACGCTCGCGAACAATTCACTTGGTGGTATGACGCAATGATGTCTGGTCTTGGTGGATCTGACACGCACCATGAAGGGCTCGAAGCTAGGCAGGATCTTGAAGAATATGTCGAAGAACTTGTTGAAGAGCGTAGGGCGAATCCGACGTACCTCCATGATGAAAACGGTAATGAGATATGTTTAGATATCATCTCCGAACTGTGCCATTCAGAGATTGATGGTTCGGTTATGTCAACAGAAGAGATCACGTCCTTCATCGCTCTAGTAGTTGGGGGAGGGGGAGAAACAACTCGAGGAGCGATCTTGAATCTCTGGTACCTTCTCTTGCAGCACCCTGATCAATACCACCAGGTCAAAGAGAATGAAGAATTATGGGACACGGCATTTCATGAAATGTTGCGACATTCAACTTCTATAGGCGGTCAGCCGCGCCACAACACGTTCGATATAGTTATGCACGGCGTTCATATTCCCGCAGGTTCCTTGATGCACATGGTTGACGTATCAGCTAACCACGATGAAAGAATCTTTAAAGACCCTGAAGACTTTAATATCTTCCGTGATGACCTATACAGCGGGAAAATTCTGCGCTCTGGCCATAATAAGGAAGGGAAATGTAGCCATATGGCATTTGGCGTGGGCCCCCACTTGTGTCCCGGAGCATGGATATCCCATCAGGAAACAGTAATAGGCTCACAAATCCTTGATGGAGTTTTCAAAAACGTCAGAATAAACACAGATCGTATGCCTAAAGACATCGATGGGAAATCTCTTGCCCCTATAGGGTTGAAATCTATTCGTGAACTATGGCTTGACTTCGATCTCCCGAGTTAAGCATGGAGTCATACGAGGCTGATTTCGAAGATGAACCTACACCCGAGCCTGGGTACAGAACCTACGAGGTGTACCAACGGGAGCGCGTTGGAGAAACGACAAACTTAATAAAACCACGAGAACTGATATCGGATGAATACGCTCGTGACCCTTACCCACTGTTAGAGATATTACGTGAGAACTACCCGTGTTATAGGGATTGGTTGAGCAACTGCTTTTGGATTACGCGCTATGACGACGTAACATCCGTGTTTGCTGACGAGCAAAATTTTGAGACTCGACCAAAACGCTGGTATCTGGATTCTATAAACTATGGACGTGACCTTTGGAAACACCTTCCTATTCAGTGGGCATATGAGAAAAAAATCGATGAGAATATAAGAACTGTCTCAGAGGAAGCGATATGGTCGCTCGACGGATCAACAATGGATCTTGCAAAAAATTTCGCTGCACGGATCCCATTGGCACTCTGGCAAAAGATACTTAATATTCCATTAGAACAGGCTCAAGAGTTCGCTCACCTTTACCTCCAAATGCAACGTGGTGCCAGATGGAATCCACAGTTTAGACAAAAAGCCTTGCAGTCCATGCAAGGATTATCCGACCTTCTTGAACCTATATTCAACGACCGTTGCCAAAATCCGGAAGATGATTTTATTAGTGCAGTTGCGCAACTCCAGCTATCAGGGGCTCCTCCTACCGTGAAGGACCTCGTTACAACAATCCTCGAACTAGATCATGAGACTTTACATGGGGGGCTTTCGAATCTTTGGCTGAACTTGCTTACAAACCCAACAGAGATGGAAAAAGTAAGAAATGATCATCGTCTCATGAAATTCGCGTGGTTAGAAACACTTCGCTATTCTCCGCCAGTTATGATCGCTGATAGATTCGCTCGCCAGGAAGTCGAAAGATTCGGAAGGTTGATTCCCAAAGGGGGTTTACTTCGATGCTCAGCTGCGGCAGCAAATCGAGACCCTCGCCAATTCGATGAACCTAATGTATTTATTATTGGGAGAAAGGATCTCTGTCAGCGAGAACCACGCGGACAGTATCGTGCTGATGGGCTTCCATCTGGAATAGCATTTGGCCTTGGAAGGCCATCCATTCATCCTGCAGTTCCTAAGGGTAGGCCAAGATCGAGATATGCATTGATAAGGGATGCGGCTGTGACGGCTTCGCTGCTGCTTCTTGAAGAAAAGCCCTCAGTGAAAATTGCTGATGGGGCAGAACCGCACCTTACCTGTTCGCAACTAGGAGAAATGCACACCTGCTGGGAATTGCCGGCCTGTTAATAGAACTCTCAGGATTCTGGATCGGGTAATACGCAGGGAAATCCTGCATATAAACCTATGTTGTCACCAGTCCTACCTTCAGGCCCTTCAAGGAGAAGTTGAACAAGAACTTCTGCGGTTTCTTCTGGCTTCATCCAGCTTTCAACCCATGCCGGATCTGGATTTGGCCCACTCCATGATCTAATCATCTCGCTGTCGGTTGCCCCAATACACAGGTTATTAACCCTGATGTTGTAGCCGGCTAAGGACTTGGCCCAGTCGAAGGCAAGCCCATTTAGTGCCCATTTTGATGCGTTATAAAGATCCATATTCCCATGGCCGTGATGACGAGAAGAGCCGGGCGCAGGTTTGACGTGGTCGGTGCTGACATTTACGATCTCTCCGTAATTCTGTTCCACCATTATGGGGGCAACAGCACGACCGAAAAGAAACGCTCCGCGAATATTCGAACCAAATAATCTTTCGTAATTTGATAAGGACTCGTCCCAATCGTCTAACGGACCAGTTCGTAGGACTTCTCCGGCGTTATTTACAAGAATGTCAACTGATCCAAACTTGGCAACAGTCGTATCTACAACCGATCGAACGTGGTCTGGGTCAGAGACATTACCAATATGCCAATCGGCGCCAATCTGTTGTCCGACTGTAGATACCGATTCTCGTTTATCTGTTATGACGACATTACAATCTTCCTCAGAAAACCGTCGAGCGAACGCAGCGCCCACGCCCTGGGCAGCTCCTGTAATGATGATAACTTTCTCCTTAAGCGTGATACTCATACTATTTACCTTCTCTACCTTGTCTGAAAAAAGTCACCTAGGCCTTCTGAGGCACCTTTGTCTTTTTTGTTACTATCTTCTTGTGGTAAGGCAACGGCTACTCCGTCATCTAATTGAATCTTGAAGCAAGGAACTCCCTCATAGGCTGGAGGGCCACTATGCTCTCCTGTTCGGACATCAAATGATGTTCCGTGTAGAGGGCACGTTAACTGGTAGCCGCGAAGACGACCTTCACTTAAAGGAGTATCAGCATGACTACAGTTGTCTTCAAGGCCAAACAGCTCTCCATTTACTCGACAAACAACGATTCCATAATCACCGATATCCTCGAATACTTGTAAATCACCATCTTTGAGTTCATCAAGATTCCCTAGTTGATGGGCGTCCGGATCACTCATGCGGGACTCATGGCAATGTATTTATCGAGAGTTTGATGGAAATAACGGATTCTATTCTCTTGTGAAGGAAGGTACTCGCCTTTATAACCTCGTGAGCGCAATCCTTTATGCTGCGTGGTCCAGATTGCCACATCCTGATCAATTCCTGGCCCGCAGCTCACTTCTCCCGCACGTCCAACAATATGTTCTACTTGATGATCTACAGATACCCAATCCTTCATCGAATTTGAATAGTACTCGGTTGCTCCTTGGGGAAACATAGTTAAGTACCACATGTCAAAAATGCATTTATTTGGGTCTGTGGGGTGTGGGGCAGACCGAAGAAAAATACAGCCATCAGGTTTCATACTGAATGAGAGGTTAGGAAATATTGTGTAGTGGTAGTTATCTGTTAACTGTTCGTCAGAATACCGAGAGAAATCGTATCCTTTAGATACTGATAGTTCACGTTTCCTCTGCTGAAGCGCAACGCGTAAACCGGATAGATTGTCACGGTATGGTTCTGGATCAAATTCCCAAAAATCAAAATCCTTTTTCATACCTTTAAAAGTTTTATCGGCAGATCCTTTATATTGCGGACCAGGGCCTCCGCCAGGCATAAGCATCCGACAGTGCCCAGATGGATATAAATCAAACTGGCAACCACTGTGGTGTTCATTCAAATGATTAAGGGTCTGGGGGTGGACGAACGGAAGGTGGTAACTTTCGTTAAAATTATCTTGAACGCATTTCCAATTCCATTCCCCTTCGATGGTTACCCAATGCGTTCGCTTCATTTCTTCCATGCGGTATGAGTCCAGATGTTCGGTAACAGGATTTAGCCAGTCTCTAAGACTGTCAGATTGAGGATCCATATTGAACCAAATGAAACCCGCCCAAGTTTCGCATGGAATTTCAACTAAGTTTAATTTCCCACATGGCGACCCTTGTGGGAAATCATCTTCATCATATGCCCACGTGCACTCACCGGAAGAGCTGAATCTCCAACCGTGGTAAGCACACTGGAATTCTCCACTTGCCAAGGTTCCGACTTCTGCAGTTACTAGTTGGTTTCCGCGATGCTGGCAAGCGTTATAGAAGGCTCGTATTTCGTGGTCTTCGCCGCGAACACAAATAATCGATTCATGGACGATGTCATACTTAACGTAGTCTCCTGGATCAGGTATCTGGTCAACTCTCCCTGCAATCTGCCAGACTCTGGTCCACATTCGCTCCCATTCTTTCTGGGCAAAAGCAGGGGAGTAGTAACGGTAACCAAAAATATTTTGTTCTGAACCTAAATCGGGATCTGGGGCTTTATCTCGTGGTATGCCCGTAATCTCAAGATGAGTTGATCTTGTGTCAGTCATAAGAAAGTTTTTCTGCATTTTAAGATAGTTTATTAGTTAGATCACAAAGAATGCAGAAACTAAAAATATTTCGAGGGTAAAATGTTTGATTTGTTGCCGGAAAGGCTCGCTTGGTACATCGTAGGTCCTTCTCTTGGACTTCTGATTGTGATCTTTTTTCTTGTGCTAAACCAACCATTAGGCGCTAGCGGTGCTTATGTGCATTCGTTAAAATTGATTCAACGTAAAACTGACGTCGCAGTTTGGAGAATCTGGTATTTCTTCGGCATCTTCTTAGGAGGAATTCTCACAACACAGATTTTCAGAGATTCAGGGAAGATCCGATCAGGATACTCAACGATGATAGAGGTGATGCAAGGCGGACCAACAATACTTATAGTTTTCGTAGGTGCTGTTGTCATGGGCTACGGAGCAAAAGTAGCTGGAGGCTGCACCTCTGGTCATGGCATATGTGGAACGTCCCAACGCTCCGTCGCTTCCATGGTTGCGACAGGGACCTTTATGACCACAGCAGTCCTTACAACCCTTGTTATCAGAATATTATCTGGTGGTGATCTATGAAGAACTCTATGGGGCTTCTTTTCGGAGCGTGCTTTGGGGGCTTACTTGGCGCAGCAAATCTGCATGAGTATGACACCATTCATGCAATGTTAAGGCTCGATGAATTCGACGTCTATGGTCTAATGGCGTCTGCCATCGTAGTTGCTGCAGGGTTATTGTGGTGGCTTGAACGTCGGCCAACTTCCACGGTGTTTGATGGGAGATTAACGCTTCAACGATCTCGCCCTAAAAGACACCACATCATAGGGGGAGGACTTTTCGGAATCGGATGGGCAATAGCGGGAACCTGCCCAGCGCCAGCTTTAGTGATGGTTTCATCAGGAGCGCTCTATGGCTTAATCGTCATTCTTGGTATCTTTATTGGAATTTACCTTGGAGATCGCAACAATATTTCATCTTCATTTGGAGATGGAGAGCACCATTCCTCTAGTGAGGAATTTATCTCACTTTAACTTCAAATGGTTTATGCGTTCGTCCCCAGTGGTGACCATGCGAGGAGGGAAGAGTCACCAGGGAAAACGTTAGCCACGAGTGGGGCGTCATTTGCATCAGCCATTTCTTTATAGCTCATCCACGATACAACTGCCGCTATTGGAGTTCCCATGCCTTCGTCAAACTGAACTGGCCCATACACATTCGCCGTGTAGATCAGGTCTTCATTTCCGACCCGTTGTGTAGCTTCATGCCGAGCTCCTGCAGGCTCATAGAACCATACTCCAGGACCATAGCCTTCGGGTGGCCCTGCTCTATAACCTATTCGACCATTGAGTACAAGAAAATCGGCTGCTCCAAGGTGATAGTGGGGTCCCGCAACGCTGTTATGAAGAACAAGTAGCGTTGACATCATTGTTTCTTCGCTGACACGAAGGATCTTGATGCCATAGTCATCCATTCCTGGGAATTCAATCCAAGGTATTGGCCGTGTATCGACCCAATGGGGATGCGTAAACGCTTCATCACCTGAAGCTCCGCTAGATTGAAGGACTTCACCAAGTGCTTCTGTCTGAGCTATGGCCAGCGGCTCAGGCTCACCATGGAATGGGGCAGGGCGCTCCTGCATGCATTCTGCCAAACTATTTGGAACTAGAGTCAATCCATTTGTATTCGAAGCTGCTAGGACGTCAAGCGCTGTTAGGATGCTGTCAACTGTCTTGCCATCATCCGCTAGGAACGCCACAGGGCCGAAATAGTTTGCTTGGTATTCCGTGGTTTCTTCAACGACTATTCCTTCAACGCGGGAATTGGCCGGAATGTATCCCCATATGCCTGGGCCAATGGTAGCCGCCAACTCTCCTTTGGTGTACGTCATGCGTCCAGAAAGGATCATCATATCTGTCCCACCAAGGAAGACCGTCGTTGGTAATTCGGTACCAGCTTCAACCTGAACGATCATGGAAAACCATCCTGACTCTCTGCTAGCTCGTAGCGGTTTGAAGCGCATTCCAGGAGCTTGTTTGATTTCGATCCAAGGCATGGTGTTGGTGTCAATGCCACCTTCTATGCCTGTAGGGTCAAATTCTGGGTTGTATGAGACTGACATGTGGTTCTCCTATTTTCTATTCAACGGATAATTCTCCCATCAAAGACCAATCATTTGCGTCCTCGATGGTTGTATTAACTATTTTTGGCGTTTCTGCTAGTGCTTGAGGCATTTCACTCATAGCTTTCTTAAAATGGTCGCTATTAACATGAGGGACAGCGCCATCTTCTTGAAATGCCTCTACAAGAACAAATGTAGATGGATCGTCAGCGCTTTGTGACCATTCAAACCATAGATTCCCTGGCTCTTCTCGCGTGGCAACTGTAAAGTCGTGGACAAGATCTAGCCATTTGTCTGTCCATTCAGGTTTTGTCTTAAATTTGACAACAATAAAAATCATTCTTCCCCCTTTTCTTTAAGCATAAATTTCATTTCACAGATTGGCAAGCTAAAGGACTTCCAATGTGTTTGCATGAAAGGGCATGTACAAATTAATCTTCTATACATTCCACATCGAAGGAGTAGTATGTCTGGACCGCTGCAAGGTTATAAAATAATCGATTTAACTCAAGTAGTATCCGGCCCCTTTGCAACTATGTTGCTGGCTGATCAGGGTGCCGAAGTAATTAAGATAGAGCCAACAACAGGACTTGGCGATTTAACCCGCCTCCCTTCATTCGACAAAGGAGGCATAGGGGCCTTTTATCTGAATAACAACAGAAGAAAAAAGTCTCTATCGATAGATCTTTCCGGAGATGATGGAAAGCAGATCGTTTTAGATCTATGTGCAGAGGCAGACGTTATTGTCCAAAACTTTCGACCAGGTGCAATTGAGCGACTAGGTCTAGGTTATGACAGTATCAAGAAAATAAATCCGAACATTATTTATGTTTCAATAAGTGGTTTCGGACCCACCGGGCCATATTCGGATAGGCCTGTTTTGGATCCAGTAATTCAGGGAGTTTGTGTAGTCATTAGCAGGCAGCTAAACCCCCAAGTTCCATTTCCTGACCTAATAAGGAACCTATACGCTGATAAATCAACTGCATTAACAGTAGCGCAAGCTACGACTGCAGCATTGCTTGCAAAAGAGCGCGGAAATGGTGGTCAATTAGTTGAGATACCGATGGTCGATGCATGCATGTACTTCTTTTGGCCAGACGCAATGATGGATTTGACGTTGACAGATGAAGATGCAAATGGCGGAGTGCTTCTTTCAAGCGTCTACAACCTGACTGAGTGTAGTGATGGGAAAATAGTTTACTTCGCAGCCTCAGATGGGCAACGCGCCGGAGTGTGTCAAGCAGTTGGTCACCCTGAATGGGCTGAAGATGAGCGATTCTCTTCTATGCAGGCTCTTGCTGCAAACCCACAGAATTTTATACTTCTAGGAGAAATGCTTGCTGAGGCTTTCTTGGAGATGACATGTGACGAAGTTATAGCAGCGCTGATTGAAGCTGATGTGCCAGCGGGCCCTGTCCTCACTGGCGAAGAGGCCGTTGCAGACCCGCAAATCATCCATAATGAAACACTTGTCGAATGGCAACACCCAGATGCAGGCACGGTTCGCCAGCCGCGCCCCGCAGCACGCTTTTCGGAAACCCCAACAGATTTGGATTTCTCTGGAGCTCATCGCGGTCAACACAATGAAGAAATCCTCGGTGGTCTTGGGTATTCATCAGAGCAGATTCAAGGCCTTCAAGAATCTGGAGTGATTGGTTAAGACTAGAGGACCTGAAGTATTCGCTAGCATGGAATAAAATACAAAAAGGACATATTGAAGTGCAGCCAACATATTCGAAAGAAGCCGAAGCGTTCCGTGAAAAAGTTCAAGCTTTTTTGGGGGAGCACCTCCCAGAGAACTGGAAAGGGATTGGAGCCCTGCCAGCTGATGAAGCATATGCCTTTACCAATAACGAGTGGAGGCCGCTACTAGCCGAGCATCGATTTCTAGCTCCAGCTTGGCCCGAAGAATACGGAGGCGGTGGATTAACTGAACTGGAGCAGGTTATTTTGGCAGAAGAGTTCATGCGTGCGGGCGTTCCTGCTGGAGGCACAAATGACGCTTTCAGTATTCAGATGGTAGGAAACACCATTCTACATTGGGGGAGCGAAGATCAAAGATCACATTTTCTACCAAAAATAATCTCTGGAGAGTACGTATGGTGTCAGGGCTACTCAGAACCGGATGCGGGCTCAGACTTGGGGGGTCTCGGATGTTCCGCTGAACTCGATGGTGATGAATGGATAATTAACGGACAAAAAATCTGGACATCAGCAGGCCAATTTGCGAA